>NZ_JALPKP010000030.1:0-72063 GCF_051383635.1 Geodermatophilus sp. CPCC 205506
CTCCATGTCTTCGATCATATGTTCGAACACCCGACCGGGCAAGGCCTGTGGACACGTAACGCCAGGTCAGGAACGCGGCCCCGCGGACCGCAGCGGCACCGGACGTGCCGCGGGCAGAGCAGCGTCAGGCCGGGAGGACGGCGGTGCCCTGGACCTCGACGAGTGCCTCGTCGTCCCACAGCCTGGCCACGCCGATCCCGGCCATCGCGGGGTAGTCGCTGCCCACGAGCCGCCGCCACACCGCGCCGATCTCGCGTGCTCGGGCCCGGTAGTCGGCCAGGTCGACCGCGTAGACGGTGAGCGAGGCCAGGTCCCCCGGCGACCCGCCGGCCGCCCGCAGCGCGGTGAGCAGGTTGCCCAGCGCCCGTTCGAACTGGGCGACGACGTCCCTCCCGACGATCCGGCCCTCGGCGTCCATCGCCGTCTGCCCGGCCAGGAACACCGTCCGTCCCCCGGGCGGGGCCACCACCGCGTGCGCGAAGCCCGAGGGCCGGGCCAGCTCCGGCGGGTCGACGCGTTCGAGACCGCTCACGACTGCACCGTCCCGCCGTCGACGTTGATGCCCTGCCCGGTGATCGCCGCGCTTGCCACGCAGAGCAGCACCGCGTCGGCGACCTCGTCGGGGTCGACGAGCCGGCCGATCGGCTGACGGCGGGCCAGCGCCTCGCGCGCCTGCTCCGGCGTGCGACCGGTCGTGGCGCTGATCGTGTCCACCGTGAGCGCGGTCATCGGGGTGTCGACGTAGCCGGGGCACACCGCGTTCACCGTCACCCCGCTGCCGGCCACCTCGGCGGCGGCCGAGCGGACCAGCCCCAGCAGGCCGTGCTTGCTCGCCGTGTATGCGGCGACGTAGGGGTCACCGCGCTTGGCCGCGGTGGAGGCGACGGCGACCACCCGCCCCCAGCCGGCCTCGACCATCCCGGGCAGCGCGCGGCGCAGCAGCCGGAACGGGGCGGTGAGGTTGAGGTCGAGCATCCGGGCCCAGTCCTCGTCCGTCGTCCGGGCCAGCGGGGCCGAGGCGCCGGCGCCGGCGTTGAGCACCAGCACCTCCACCGGGCCGCCCCACTCGCGCTCGACCGCGCCGAGGACGGCGTCGGCGGCGGCGGGATCGGTGAGGTCGGCCGGGACGACCAGCGCGGGGCCGAGCAGGCCGGCGGCGACGGCGGCCAGCTCGTCGGCGGAGCGGGCGGAGAGGGCCACCGCGTGGCCCTGGTCGGCCAGCCGCCGGGCGACGGCGGCGCCGATGCCGCGCCCCGCCCCGGTCACCAGGCAGCGGCGGGAGACCACGCCGGCGAGCTTGCCAGCCGCTCGTGACGACCGTCAACATGGCGACATACCGGCCGGGGAGCGCGGCCGGTGCCCGGCGACCACGGAGGGGTGGAGCGCATGCGGCCCGAGGAGTTCACCGACATCCGCTACGACGTCGAGGAGGACAACCACGCGGTCATCACCATCGACCGTCAGGAGCGGATGAACAGCTTCCGCGGCCGCACCGTCGACGAGCTGATCTCGGCGTTCAAGCACGCGTGGGCGGACTCCCGGGTCGCCGCCGTCATCCTCACCGCGGCCGGGGAGCGGGCCTTCTGCACCGGCGGGGACGTCAAGGAGCGGGCCGAGACCGGCGGCTACGGCGAGACGGAGTGGGGCACCTTCGAGATCGAGCGGCTGCACCGGATCATGCGGGACATCCCCAAGCCGGTCATCGCCGCGGTCAACGGCATCGCGATCGGCGGCGGCCACGTGCTGCACGTGCTCTGCGACCTGACCGTCGCCTGCGAGGAGGCGACGTTCGCCCAGTCCGGGCCGCGGGTCGGCTCCTTCGACGCCGGCTTCGGCTCGGCCTACCTCGCGCGGGTCGTGGGGGAGAAACGGGCCCGGCAGATCTGGTTCCTCCTCGACCGGTACGACGCCGCCACGGCCGAGCGGTGGGGACTGGTCAACGAGGTCGTCCCGCGCGCCCAGCTGCTGGACACCGCCCGGGCCTGGGCCCGGAAGATGGGCACCTACTCGCCGACCGCGCTCCGCTTCCTCAAGCACTCGTTCAACGCCGACACCGACCACCTCGGGGGCATCTCGCACCTGGCCTTCGACGGGCTCTCGCTGTTCGCGGTCAGCGAGGAGGGCATGGAGGGGGCCCGGGCCTTCGCCGAGAAGCGACAGCCGGACTTCCGCCGCTTCCGGTGACGGCCCCGCCGCCGCGCCTCGCTCCCCCCGCGGGAGAGGATCGCTGACGTGCTCGACGGACACCTCCTCGTGGACGCGCACGTCCACGTGCCCCACCTCGCCACCCTCGCGCCGGCCTGGATCGACTGGGCGCGCCAGTTCGGCCGGCCCGGCCTGCTCGAGGAGGTCTGGCGCGCCGACGGCAGCCCCGACCCCGTGGAACTGGACCGGCTGTTCGCCGAGGAGGGGGTCGACGTCGCGCTGCTGTTCTGCGAGTACAGCCCCAAGGCGACCGGCTACCAGCTCTTCGACGACCTGCTGCCGATCGTCGAGCACAACCCGCGGCGGTTCCGCCCGGTGGCCAACGTCAACCCGCACCTGCACTTCCCGATCGCCAAGGAGCTCACCCGCCAGCTGGACCTCGGCGCGGCGGCGCTGAAGCTCCACCCGGTGCACGGCGGTTTCCGGGCCGACGACGCCGCGCTGTACCCCGCCTACGCCGTGCTGGTCGAGCGCGCGGTGCCGCTGGTCGTGCACTGCGGCACCAGCAGCTTCCCCGGGTCGACCAACGCCTACGCCGATCCGCAGCTGCTCGACGCCGTCCTCCGCGACTTCCCCGACCTGCAGGTCGTCCTCGCCCACGGCGGCCGGGGCTGGTGGTACGACGCCGCGGCCTTCCTGGCGGTCTCCCGGCCGAACGTCTGGATCGAGCTGTCCGGCCTCCCGCCCAAGCGGCTGCCCGAGTACTACGCCCGCTTCGACCTCGGCCGGCTGGCCCGGAAGTGGATCTACGGCACCGACTGGCCCGGCGTGCCCGGCCAGGCCGCCAACGCCCGAGCGGTCGCCTCCCTGGGCCTGCCCGACGATGTCGTCCCGCTGGTCCTCGGGGAGAACGCGCGCCGGGTGTACGCGGGCCTCGACCCCGCCTGAGGGGACCCCGGTTCGTCGTCCGGCGGGGCATCGGTCAGGATGGAGCGGATGTACCGGGGGAGAGGAGAGGTCACCCGTGGGCAAGCACCGGGCACCTGACGCAGACCCCACCGACTTCGACGCTGCGACCACCGCCCTCGTCGACGTCACCGGCGACTACGAGATCGACGCGGCGCACACCCGCATCGGCATCCGCGCCCGGCACGCGATGGTCACCACGGTCCGCGGGTCGTTCACCGACTTCAACGGGACCGCGCACCTCGACACCGGCGACCCGGCGGCCAGCTCGGTCACGCTGCGGATCCGGACGGCGAGCATCGACACCGGCCAGCCCGACCGGGACGCGCACCTGCGCTCGGCGGACTTCCTCGACGTCGAGACCTACCCGGAGATCGTGTTCGTCTCGACCGACGTCGAGCAGATCGAGGCCGACGTCTACGCGGTGAGCGGTGACCTCTCGATCCGCGGCACCACCCGCCCGGTGTCGGTCGACTTCACCCTCACCGGCTCGGCGAAGGACCCATTCGGCAACACCCGGGTCGGCTTCGAGGGCGCGCTGGCGATCAAGCGCAGCGAGTGGGGGCTCACCTGGAACACGCCGCTGGACACCGGCGGCGTGCTGGTCAGCGACCGCATCCAGATCGAGTTCGACGTCTCCACCGTCCGCGTCCGCTGACGGGCGGCGCGCCCTACAGCCGCCGGATCGTCGCCAGCCAGGCCGGTGCGCCGGCGTCGTCGTGGAAGCGCGTCAGGATCCGGTCCGGCTCGACGGCGGCGACCTCCCATCCGGTGGCGGGCTCGAACGCCGCTCGCAGCTCGTGCCGGCCGACGGGGTGCGGGCCGGTTCCGGGGCCGTCGTCGCTGAAGCACAGCACGTACAGGGTCCCGCCGCGCCCGGTCACCGATGCCAGGCTCGCCACGTATCCCGGCCGCTCGTCGCCGTCCAGGGCGTGGAACAGCCCGCAGTCCAGCACCGTGTCGAACCGGCGCCCCAGCCGCTCCAGCCGGAGCGCGTCGGCCACGGCGAACTCGGCCGCGATCCCGCGGTCGTGGGCCTTCTCCCGGGCGATCGCCAGCGCCGTCCCGGCCACGTCGACGCCGAGGACCGGCCGGCCCAGCGACGCGACGTGCAGTGCGTTCTCGCCGGTTCCGCACCCCGCATCCAGTACGGCGCCGGCGAACCCGCCCGCGGCGGCCACCCGCACCACCGCCGGCTGCGGCCGGCCGACGTCCCACGGCGCGGGGCCGTCGTGGTACGACGCATCCCAGGGCAGCCCCGTCATCCGCTCGTGAGCGGTCGGCTGCCGACCGGCGAACGGATCGTCAGCGGAGGTCCCTGGCACCGTCGTCCTCCTCGTCCACCTGTTCCCGGCACCACATCGTGGCACCCGGGGCCGACGGGTCGGAGCGGACCGGATCCGGCCGGCGTCGGGGCCGGCGACGGCGCCAGAACGGCGTGGCGAACCGGCGCACGTCCCCGTAGTGACGCGCGTGGTCGGCCAGGTACCGGGCGCACTCGTCGTCGCGCGCGGACTCGTATCGGGCGACCACCGTCCCGGCGGATCCGGGACGGTCGAGCAGGTGCCCGGCCGCGTCCGCAGCGGACTCCGCCGTCCGGAGCGCTCGCAGGACCCCGCTGCCCGTGAGCGGGTCGACGGAGAGCGCCGCGTCGCCGACCGACAGCCAGGGCCGCGGATCACCGGCGCGCCGCGAGCGTTGGCTGGCTGCGGAGTGCGCTCGTGGCGCCGACCGCAGGGGCGCGGCACCGACTCGGGCGGCGGTCACGGCCGCCGCGCTCAACCGGTCGCGCCACGGCGCGCTCGCGTGCAGACCGCCCTCCCGGCAGAGGTCGGCGTCGGTCATCAGCATCCCGACCATGCCCGCCCCCGGGAGCGGCGCGGTGTACCACCAGCCCTCGGCGGCGGCCTCGAGGAGCAGGTACTGCTCCTCGGCGACGTCCACGCCGTCCCACCGGACGGCCAGGGCGACCAGCCGGTCGAACGTGCTGCGTCCGGCGCCCAGGGCGCGGGAGATGCCGGCGCGGCGTCCCGTCGCGTCGACCACCAGCCGGCCGCGCACGGCATGCCCGTCGGCACAGGCCAGCAGCCACGCGTCACCGTCCGGCCGGCATCCCACCGCCGCCGTGCCGGTCCACAGGTGGGCGCCGGCCGAGGCGGCGGCGTCGGCCAGCATCCGGTCGAAGGCGCGGCGATCGACGTGCCAACCGCACGCGTAGCCGCTGACGAGGTGGGAGTGCTCGACCGGTGCCGGGTCGGCCCAGACGCTGCGGGTGCCCCACGAGGGCAGGGGGTGCAACCCGGTGAACCGCTCCCAGACGCCGAGGTCCTCCAGCAGCGGCCGGACGAGCGGAGCGAGCGTCTCCCCGACGCGCGGCCGGTCGAAGCGGCTGCGTTCCAGCACGGCCACCGACCGGCCCGTGGCCGCCAGCCGCAGGGCCGTCGCCGCGCCGGCCGGCCCGCCGCCCACGACGATGGCGTCCCAGGTGGACGGCACGGTCAGTGCTGCGGCCGGAGGGTGCGGCAGCGCTCCTCGAGGCACGCCCGGGCCCGGTCCAGGTCGAAGCCCAGGCGCCGCAGGCGTTCCAGCAGCGACGGGTCGACGACCCCGTCCTCGAACAGGCAGGACAGGAGACCGCACAGTGCCTCGTCCACCTGGCCGGCGCCGCCCGAGGGGGCGGGCGTGTCGCCTCCCCGCCACACGGCGGCGGTGACCGTCCGCTCCCGCGTGAACGGCCGGCCGGCACGGGTGCGTCCGCGTGCGCGCACCCGCGCGCGGTAGACGCCGGGAGCGGCGGTGCCGAAGCCGGCCCGGAACTCGCCGGGTGCCCCCGGCGCGAGGGGGAGCACCGTCGCCGATCCGTCGGGGCGGGTGATCTCCGCCCACACCGCGGGGTCGCCCTCGACCGGGAGGCTCGACTGGGTCAGGGTCGCGTCGAGTGCGACCTCGGCGCCCGGCTCGTAGGAGCGCTGGCTCGCCTGGGCCCGGAGCGACACGTTCGAGAACGCGTGCACGACCAGGCTGTAGGGCAGGCCACGCCGGCCGGGGTCGGCCTCGGCGGCGTCCGGGAGCGCCCCGGCCCCGGGCGTACCGCCCTGCTCGGCGACCACCGAGAACGCACGCTCGAACTCGTACGGTCGACGCGGCGGGACCGGCGGGTCGGACGGGCCGCGACGGCCCCTCAGGATCTCGCGGTCGACACCGTCGGCGTCGTCGGTCGGCCCCGTCCGGGGCCGTCCCGGCGTGAGCAGCGCGTGCCAGGTGCCGGCCTGGTCGAACCGGCGGGGACGCAGCTGGACGGGCAGGGCGAGCCGGTAGTACGCCACGCCGTCGCCGGTCCCGTACTGCATCGTCGGTTCCTGGGTGGCCCGCCACGGTTCCACGAGCAGGCCGTTGGGCGTCTGCAGCCGGAAGTCGACGGCGTCGGGCCGGGGGGTCAGCAGGACGACCTCGACGCCCGAGTCGGCGTCGCTGAGCTGGAACGGGATGCGGTGGACGGCGCCCCGGACCAGTTCGCCGTCGGGGTCGAGGACGACCTCGGCCTGGGTGAGGCCCGCCAGGATCTGGAGGAAGTACTTCTGCAGCAGGAACCGGTTGTCACCGGTGATCGCGCCCGTGACGAGCAGGAACCCGCCGTTGTTGCCCGACACCGTCTGCAGTGCGGGCACGCTGATGTTGTGCGGTTGGCCGAGGCCCACCGCGAAGGTCCGCTCGTTGATCTGCCCGGCGACGTCGGAGATCAGCCGTGGGCTGTTCTCGATGCCGTCGGTGAGGACGACCAGCGCCTTGACGTCGAACGGCGGCGCCGCGGTCAGCACGGACCGGCCCTCGGCGATGCCGTCGCCGATCGACGTCGCCCCCAGGGGATCGAGGGCGTTGCCGTTGATGACGTCGTGGGTCGCCCTGCGGTTCACGTCCGTCAGGCCGCCGGGTCCCAGGGGCAGGACCGGCTGCAGCGACTGGGCGTCCTGGTTGTAGCGCACGAGGCCGACGCCGTCGCCCTCGAGCACCAGGTCGACGAAGGTGTTCGCGGCCTGCTGGAGCGAGGCGTGCTTGCTCTGACCGTCGCCGCGGTCCTCGGCCATGCTGCCCGACCGGTCGAGCACCAGGGCGGCGGCCGCCGTCGCGCGGGCGACGGTGTTGCCGTCGACCGAGACCTGCCAGGTGTCCCCGGACGCGGCCTCCCGGACGGTGAGGGTCTGCGTCGGGATGGACGACGGTGCGACACCCGTGCGGTAGACCAGCCACAACCGGGCGCCGGCGACGGCGTTGGGGGCAGTGGGGCCGACCGTGACCGAGGACGTGGCCGCGACCAGCTGCGGGTGGGCCGGGCCTCCGCCGGGCGCGAAGTCCAGGGTGACCGCGGCGCCGGGCGAGACGACCTCGAACGTGATGGCCAGCGCCGCCTCGCGCACCATGCCCATCGGACCCTGCGGCACGTCGGTGAAGCGCAGGTGGGGCGTGAGCAGGGTGATCGAGGCCTCGTCGCAGTGCTCCACCTCCACGTGCTCGTCCCCCTGCCGGACGACGAAGCCCAGCGTGTGCCACAGGGTGGCCATGTCGTCCATGCTGGTGACGTCGCGGTCCCACCGCGCCTGCCCCCCGGTGTCCTGGGGGACGACGTCGTTCGGGCGCGGCACCGGCCACCAGTTGTCCCCGCAGGCCTTGAAGTCCGCCTGCCACGGGAGCGCCATGGCCCTGGAGATGCTGCCGGCGGTCACGGTCGGGGCCAGCCGGAACGGCGCGGTGTAGGGGGACTCGATGATCGGGCGGTCTCCCGGCGCGAGCCCGCCGCCCTCGATGCCCGGGAAGAACGCGCCACCCACACAGGCCTCGAGGGCCGCCCGGTCCAGGCCGTCGGGCGTCACGTCGGCCTCGGGCGCCGGCACCCCCACCCAGTCGGCCGTGTAGGCGCCGGACTGCCAGCGCTGCACGTGCGCGAGCTGGATGGGCGTCAGCGACGAGTCGGCCCCGTTCAGCAGCGGCATGTCGCCCAGCGGGCGGAGCCGGGCGACGATCGCGTCGACCAGCGGCTGGCTGGTGACGGGCTCGGGCCAGGTGTGCGCGCCGAAGATGCCCTCCACCCACCGCATGTCCCGGGCCCGCTGCAGGATCGGGTGGATGTCCCGCGTGTACGACGTCGTGGTCGGCGCCGTGCGCAGACCCAGGTCGACCATGTGCTGCAGCACCCGGTCGTAGAGCGTGACGGGGCTGTCCTGGTGCGGCGCGAACTTGGGTGGCGCGGTGATCACCCACGCCCGGTCGACCGCCGGTGTCGAGCCGTCGGCGCGGAGCGTGATCGATGCGCTGACCGGGCCGTCGGCGACGTCGTCGTACCAGCCCGCGTTGGCCCAGAAGTTGCCGATGAGGTTCCCGGCGGGTGATGCGGCGTCCCCGCGCCCGCCCAGCACCAGCAGGTGGCCGGCGTCGTCGGACCTGATCTCGCCGAGGGGCACCGGGACCACCGGGTGCCCGGCGAAGTGGATCGACCCGCCGTCGAACACCGCCCGCTGGTCCGGGCCAGTGAGGGTGCGCGGGCCGGGGTCGATGGTCAGGTCGGCGACCGGTTCGGCGTTGCCCCGGCCCGGGTGCGCGGCCTTCGCGTTGACCAGGTGGACGGTCCAGGAGATCTCGGCGTCGTCGTCGGTGATCTCCTGGACCGTGCCGTCGTCGTGCTGGGCGAAGACGCGGAACCGGGCCGCCTGGCGCTTGACCCGGCACTGGGCGTCCTTGAAGCCGCCCTGCGGCTGCGGCACCTCGCCCACGCGCTCGGGTCCGATGAAGAACTCGTCGGGGCTGTTGCCCACCCGTGCGACGCCGATCGCCGGGTGGATGCGGTACACCGTGGCCACGGGACGCTCCTTCCACGTGGGACCTCCGTCCCACGGGCAGGAGCTGCTGCTCGCGGCCGGGTGGGACCGGACGCCGAGCAGTGTGGAGCCGCGCGCGTCACGCCCCCGTCACGAGCCGGTCACCGGCGGGAGCCGGCGTTCTCCCGCCTCGACGGCGCAGCGGGCCCACGGGGCGGCGCGAGCCCCTCGCCACGCGCCCTCAGCGCATCGCGCCCTCGGTCAGGTAGCGGGTGTGCCAGCTCAGCGCCTCGGCCAGCAGGTGCGGGGTGTGCCGGCCGGGGGCGTCGCGCAGCGCGCGGTCGTAGTAGTCGCGGAGGAGGGGCCGGTAGTCCGGGTGGGCGCACCGCTCGATCACCAGCTCGGCGCGCTTGCGCGGCGGCAGCCCGCGCAGGTCGGCGAGCCCCTGCTCGGTGACGATCACCGCGACGTCGTGCTCGGTGTGGTCGACGTGGCTGACCATCGGCACGATCGTCGAGATCGCCCCGCCCTTGGCCGTCGACGGGGTGAGGAAGAAGGAGATGTAGGCGTTGCGGGCGAAGTCACCCGAGCCGCCG
The DNA here is from genome assembly GCF_051383635.1 of Geodermatophilus sp. CPCC 205506. NCBI lineage: Bacteria > Bacillati > Actinomycetota > Actinomycetes > Geodermatophilales > Geodermatophilaceae > Geodermatophilus > Geodermatophilus sp. CPCC 205506. The sequence goes on from NZ_JALPKP010000030.1 coordinate 9,518, forward strand.
ATGCCGTTCTGGATCCGGCTGCCCATGACGTGCGTGGAGTTGACGTTGCCGTAGATGTCGGCCTCGATCAGCCCGTTCATCGCCAGGACGCCGAGCCGCCGGACGATCTCCGGGTGGTTGCTGATCTCCTGGGGTCGCAGCAGGATCCGCTCCCGCAACGCCTTCGCCTCGGCGTCGAACCGCGCCGTCCCCTCCGGGCTCAGCGAGAACGCCGTCGCCGAGGCCGACACCATGCGGCCCGAGCACAGCAGCTCGAGCATCCCGTCCTGGATGACCTCGGTGTAGGCGGTGAGCCCCTCGAAGGACGAGCCGCCGAGCCCGGCGAGGACGGCGTTGGCGACGTTGCCCACCCCCGACTGCAACGGCAGCAGCGAGCGCGGGACGCGGCCGCGGGCCACCTCGTGCTCCAGGAACTCGACGATGTGCCCGGCGATGGCGACCGAGTCCGCGTCCGGCGGACGGAAGGCGCTGTTCCGGTCCGGGGCGTCGGTCTCGACGATCGCGACGATCTTCTCCGGCGGGCAGCGCAGGTACGGCACCCCGATCCGGTCGTCGGGACGGGTCAGCTCGATCGGCCGGCGCGACGGCGGCAACGCGGTGCCGTAGTAGATGTCGTGCATCCCGTCCAGCGCCGGGCTCTGCCGGGCGTTGACCTCGAGGACGACGCGGTCGGCCAGGTCCAGCCAGGTCTTGTTGTTCCCGACCGACGACGACGGGATCAGGTCGCCGTCGGCGGTGATGCCGCTGACCTCGACGACGGCGACCTCCAGCGGGCCGAGGAAGCCCATCCACGCCATCTGGGCGACGTGCGACAGGTGGACGTCGATGTACTCCATGAGCCCGGCGTTGATCTTCTCGCGGCTCACCGGGTCGGACTGGTAGGGCAGCCGCAGCTCGATCCCGTCGGCGGCGGCGAGCGCGCCGTCCAGCTCCGGGGCGGTGGAGGCGCCGGTCCAGACGTTCACCCGGAAGGGCCGGCCGGCCTCGTGCGCCTCGTGGATCTCCCGGGCCAGGGCCTGGGGGACGGCCTTGGGGTAGCCGGCGCCGGTGAAGCCGCTCATGCCGACGGTGTCGCCGTCCCGGATGTGCGCCGCGGCCTCCTCCGCCGGGACGACCTTGCGGGCCAGGCCCGGGGAGAGGATGCGTCCGGCGCCCGCCATGGCCCCACGCTACGCGGCGCGGCCCTCCGGCCAGAGGGCGAGCAGCGTGCGGATGCCCGTGACGAGCGCGAGTGGCTGGTCGAGCATCGGGTGGTGCCCCGCCTCCGGCAGGTCGACGACGGGCAGCCCGTCCGGCACGAGCGCGGCCATCTCGGCGGCCATCTCCGGCGTCACCAGGCCGTGCTCGCAGCGGAACAGCGCCGCGGGAGCGGCCAGTCGGGGGAGCAGCTGCCGCACGGACGGGCGGGTGCCGAAGAACGAGGGGTCGAACTTCCACGTCCAGCCGCCCTCGACCGGGCGCAGCGAGCCGCGGGCGACGTGCTCGCGGACGTAGGGCAGGTAGGCCTCCTGCGGGGGGAGGGTGCGGAAGCGGGCGACCGCGGCGTCGAGGTCGGCGTGCACCTTGTGCACCCGCGGCTGCTCGCGCAGCGTCTGCTCCTCGGGCGGCTGCCGGTCCAGCGGGGAGTCGATGACGGCGACCCCGGCGACGGCGCCCCCGTGCTCGACCCCGGTGGTCAGCGCGACCCAGCCGCCCATGCTGTGGCCCAGGACCACCGGCCGGGACAGCTCCTCGGCGGCGGCGACGGCGAGCACCTCCCGCGACCACTGCGACATCCCGTAGCCGTCCCGCCGCTCGCTGTCGCCGTGCCCGCTGAGGTCGAGGGCGACGACGCGGTGGGTCGCCAGCAGCGGCGCCACGTGGTCCCACCAGCCGGAGTGCGCCGCGCCGCCGTGCACCAGCACCAGCCCGGGCCGGCCCGGCTCGCCCCACGCGCGGTAGTGGACGCGGGCTCCGTCGACCGGCACGTCCCGGTGCTCGGGTGCACTCGCCAGTGCACGGGGGAACCAGGCCGGGGTCGGGTCGCCGGGGCTCGGCATGGGTGTGCTCCTCGCGGTCGTCGAACGCGGGCCCCGGGGGGCCGGATGGGCACGTTACGCAGGCGCCCGGTGCGGGCACGTTCGTTGACCCGATCGGGGAGCGCTGGTTAGGGTCGGCGTGCGGCAGGGGAACCGGTGTGCGGATGCCGCACACCGGGCCGTCCACCGCACCCGACGACGAGGAGCCGCCATGGAACTGGAGTCGATCCTCGACCCCACCGGCGCGACCGACGCCGCCGCGGACACGTCGCTGGCCCCCCGGCCGACGACCCTGCGCGGCAAGACGCTCGGCCTGCTCGACAACACCAAGCCGAACGGGGCGGCGCTGCTGTCCGAGCTCGGCTCGGTCCTGCGGCAGCGCTACGGGCTCAAGGACGTGCTGATGTACAGCAAGCCCTACTTCGGCACCCCGGTGGAGCCCACGCAGACCCAGCGGATCTTCGAGGAGTGCGACTTCGCGATCACCGCGATCGGCGATTAGGGCTCCTGCAGCGCGGCCAGTCTGGCCGACGGGATCCTCTTGGAGCGGCAGGGCGTGCCCGCCGTCTCCATCTGCACCGACGCCTTCCGCATCACCGCGGAGGCGATGGCCCGGACCTACGGGTTCCCGGGCTTCGCGTACGTGTCCATCCCGCACCCGGTGGCCTCCCTCTCGGCCGAGGGCATCCGGCAGCGGGTCGAGGAGATGCTGCCCCGCGTGCTGGAGATCCTCGGGGTCGAGGACTGAGCGGGTGAACGACACCCAGCGCGCCATCGAGCACTGCTACGCGAAGGGCTGGACCGACGGCCTGCCGGTCGTCCCGTGCGACGCCGAGGCGCTGGAGGCGGTGCTCGCCCGGGTCGACCGCGACCCGGGCGAGGTGCTGTTCGAGATGCCGCAGATCAACCGCGCGGTCACCGTGCGGCTCGCGGCGGTCAACGCGGTGATGGCCGGCTGCCTGCCGGAGTACTTCCCGGTCCTGGTGGCCGCGTGGGACTCGCTGCGCGAGGAGGGCTACGCGGGCAAGGGCATCTGGCAGAGCACCACCGGCACCGCCTCGCTGCTGCTGGTCAACGGTCCGGTGCGCACCCAGCTCGGCGTCAACTGCGCCGGCAACCTGTTCGGGCCGGGCTTCCGGGCGAACGCCACCATCGGGCGGGCCGTCCGGCTGACCGCGATCAACGCCCTCGGGCTGCGGCCGCACGAGCTCGACCAGGCCACCCAGGGCACGCCGGCGAAGTACACCGCCTGCATCGGGGAGAACGAGGAGGAGTCCCCGTGGGCGCCGCTGCACGTCGACCACGGCCTCGCCCCCGAGGACAGTGCGGTGACGGCGATGACGATGCGCTCCACGCTGCACATCGAGGCCCGGCACACCGGCGTCCCCGAGCAGCTGCTCACCGACGTCGCCGGATCGCTGGCCCGCACCGGCGCGCTGCTGCACCAGACGGTGAGCGCCTGCGTCGTCCTCGGCCCGGAGCACGCGCACCTGCTGGCCGACGCCGGCTGGTCCAAGCGCGACGTCTCCCGGTTCCTCCACGAGCAGTCGTTCGTGCCGCGGGAGGTCCTCGACCGCGCCGGCAAGGGGGCGGTGTCGGCCAAGAGCCACTGGCGGGTGGCCCGCGACCACCCGGACGCCGTCGTCGACGCCGGGCCCGACCCGGCCCGCGACGGCATCTCCGCGATGACCTCGCCCGAGGCGGTCCTCGTGGTGGTCGCCGGCGCGTCCAACTCCGGCGTCTCGGCGATCGTGGAGACCTTCGGGCCGCGCGGCGGCCGACCGGCCGTCACCCGGATCGCGGGGGTCTGACGCGTGCCGGAGGAGGGCTTCCGGGAGAACCTCGCCACGGTGCTCGAGGCGGTCGCCGACGCGGTCGGCACGCTCGACCCGGACCGCACCGTCCTCGTGCACGGCGACCGGGCCCGCACCTGGGCGCAGTTCGACGAGCGCGCCGCCCGGCTGGCCGGCGCGCTCGCCGCGCGGGGGGTCGGCCCCGGCGATCCGGTCGGCATCGGGCTGTACAACTCGCCGGAGTACCTCGAGACGGTGTTCGCGGTCCTCAAGCTGTGCGCCGTCCCGGTCAACGTGAACTACCGCTACCGCGAGGCCGAGCTCGAGCAGGTGCTGCGGATGGTCGGCGCCCGCGGGCTGGTCGTCGACGCCACCCTCGCCGACCGCGCGGCCGTCGTCGCGGGCCGGTTCCCCGAGCTGTCCGCGGTCGTCGTCGCCGGCGACGAGGGCAGAAATGGCCATTTCTGCCCCTACGAGGAGGCCGTCGCCGGGCCGCCGGCGCCGCGGTGCGAGCGCTCGGCCGACGACCGGGTGCTGCTGCTCACCGGCGGGACGACGGGGCTGCCCAAGGCCGTGGTGTGGGACTGCGCCGGCGTCTGCGGGGTGGTCTCCTCGGCCTACGGGCGGGCGCAGCGCCCCGTTCCGGCCGACCTCGGCGGCGTGGTCGCCGACGCCGTGGCGGCGGTGCGCGAGGGCACCGCGCCGGTGTTCCTCCCGGCCTCGCCGCTCATGCACGGCACCGGCTTCTTCACCAGCCTGGGCAACCTGCTGCGCGGCGGCCGGGTGGTCACCCTGCCGCAGCGGTCGCTGGACCCCGCGGCGCTGTGGGCGGCGGTGCAGGAGCACGGGGTGCACGAGCTGGCGATCGTGGGCGACGCGTTCGCCGTCCCGCTGCTGGCCGAGCTGGACCGCGCCGCCGCCGAGGGGACGCCGTACGACCTGGGCTCGCTGCGCCGGGTGTTCAGCTCCGGGGTGCGGTGGGGCACCGAGACCAAGCGGGGGTTGCTCCGGCACGGGCGCCTCACGCTGCAGGACTCCATCGCCGCGACCGAGGGCGGCCCGTTCGGCATCTCGCTGTCCGGCCCGGACCCCGACGCGGTCACCTCCCGGTTCACCCTGCCCGCCACCGCCCGGGTGGTCACCGCGGACGGCCGCGACGTCGTCCCCGGGTCGGGCGAGGTCGGCGAGCTGGCCAGCACCGGCAACCTGCCGCTGGGCTACCTGGACGACCCGGTCGCGACCGCGGCGGTGTTCCGGACCTTCGACGGCGTGCGGCACGCCGTCCCCGGGGACTCGGCGACGGTCGAGGCCGACGGCACGCTGACCCTGCTGGGCCGCGGCTCGGGGGTCATCAACACCGGCGGCGAGAAGGTCTTCGCCGAGGAGGTCGAGCAGGCGCTCGTCGACCACCCCGCGGTGGCCGAGGCGGTCGTCGTCGGCGTCCCGGACGACCGGTGGGGGAGCCGGGTCACCGCGCTGGTCGTGGCCGAGCCCGGCGCCGAGGTGGACGCCGACGCCCTGGCCGCGCACGTGGGCGCCCGGCTGGCCGACTACAAGCGGCCGCGGCTGGTCACCGTCGTCCCGGCGATCGAGCGGACGGTGTCGGGGAAGATCGACCGGCGCTGGGCTACGGAGCGGGCCCAGGAGCTGAGCGGGCGGGACTGACCGCTCAGAGCTGACCGGGCGGCGTCGGTCGCACGCCGAGCAGCCCGATGTCCCGCTCGACGAGGCGGGCGGTCTCCTGCAGCGGCTGCAGCGCCGCCCGCCGCAGCGCCGTGGGGGACAGCCGCCGGGAGTGCGTCCCGACGTTGACCGAGGCCACGACGGTGCCCTGGGAGTCGCGCACCGGCACCGCGATGGACGTGACCCCCTCCTCCAGCTCCTGGTCGACCAGCGCGTACCCGTGGGCCCGCACCTCTCCGAGCACCTCGCGCAGCCGCACCGGATCGGTGATCGTCTTCGAGGTGCGTGCCTCCAGCCGGGTTCGTCCGAGGTGGGCGTCCAGCTCCTCGTCCGGCAGCGCGGCCAGCTGCACCCGGCCGTGCGAGGTGAGGTAGGCGGGCAGGCGGGTCCCGATCGTGATGCCGCCGACCCGCACGCGGCGGGGGCCGACCCAGGCGACGTAGACGATGTCGTCGCCGTCGAGGACCGCGGCGCTCACCGTCTCGTTGAGCCGGTCCGACAGCGCGGTGAGGTGCGGCGCCATCACCTGCGGCACCGACATCACCGACAGGTAGGTGTAACCCAGCTCCAGCACCGACGGGCGCAGGTGGAAGCGGCGGTCGGCGGTGCCGACGTAGTCGAGGTCGACGAGGGTGAGCACGAACCGGCGGGCCGCGGCGCGGGTCATGCCGGTGCGGCGGGCGATGTCGCTGAGCGTCAGCTCCGGCTCGTCGGCGGTGAACGCCTTGATCACGGCCAGCCCGCGCTCCAGGGACTGCACGAAGTAGTCCCCGCGCGCCCGGCCGCCGGCCGTCACGGTCTCGTCCGCGCCCTCGGGCACGGTCTCCGGTTCGCTCAGTGGGTCCAGCTCCTCCGCGCCGTCGCGGTCGTGTGCCGCGCCGTCCATGTGGCCGTCGATCCTCGTCCGTGCGGCGGCGCCGGGACAGGCACCGGGGACGCTACCCGCCCGACGGGGTGACGATGACCTGCCCGCGGTCGGCGTCGACCCGCACCCAGTCGCCGGTGCGGATCAGCTCGAACGGGTCGCCGTCGAGGTCGGTGACCGCGGGCACGTGGGTCACCACCACCCCCAGGGCGATCTTGGTGTTCATCGTGGTGAAGACCATCGCGGCCGGGGCAGAGCCCATCAGCCGGGACATGTGGAACATGCCCGACCAGCCCGAGGAGCCCTTCGCGCCGCGGAACACCAGCACCTTGCCGGCGAAGGACTGCCCGACCAGCTCGTGCCGGGACTCGATGACCCGCCCCTTGCGCGGCTCGACCCCGCCCCAGCCGGAGATCGCCTCGCGGGTCACCAGCGCCTCGCCCTCGGCGACGCCGCCGACGAGGCCGCGGCCGGTCAGGACGACGGGGGTGCTCACGGCCGTTCCCCCCGCCAGGTGCCGGTCACCGCGGCGTCCACGCACTCGGTCAGCGTCCCGAACCAGCCCTGCACGTTCATGATCGCGGGCAGGTAGTGCACCTGCTTGGCCGAGTCGGTGGCGATCACCCGGGTGCCCTTCGGGAGGAACTGCCCGATCGCCGGGCAGGTGTCGCTCATCAGCAGCGCACCGGCCTCCTCGAGCGCCCGCGCGTAGCCGTTCTGCTCGGCGACGTGGCGCAGCGCCCGGGGCGTGAAGACCCACAGCTCGGTGTCGGCGTGCACCCGGCGCCCCTCGAGCAGCCGGACGACGTCGCGGATCTGGCCCAGCGTCGCGTGCGGGCACCCGATCATCACCAGGTCCACCGCGTCGTCGCGCGCGGTGGCGTTGAGGTGGGCGTGGGCCTCCCGGCGCTCGGCCGGGCCGTAGCGCAGCCGCTGCACCGGCGCCCGCCCGGCGAGGGCCTCCTCGACGGTGCGCGCCTCGGCCGTGATCCCGGGGACGTGGTACATCTCCACCCCGCCCGACGACGCGGCCGCGGCCCCGAAGTGCTTCAGGCGGACGAGGTCCGGCGTCGCGGCGATCCCGTCGACGACGGGGATGGCCTCCTCCGGCACCTGCTCGCCGATCCAGTAGCCCAGCAGGCCCCAGTCGAGGTTGGCCTCCACCGGCGTCGTCACCTCGACCAGGTGCGTGCCGCGCCGGTTCTCCTCGAGGTGCAGCCCCCAGTAGGGGATCTTGCCGGTGAGCATGGCCGCGCCGGTGCTCTCCCGGCCCTCGACGTTGGTCCGCGCGCCGAGCACTGAGTTGACGTAGACGACCGCCGAGCTCTCCATCCAGGCGCAGTGCTCGCCCTTCAGCGGCACGTTGCCCACCTGGTACGGCGTGCAGGTGTTGAGCAGGTGGATGCCGTGCTCGGCGTTGTACCGCTCGCTGGCCACGATCTCGTCGTGCTCGGCCTGCGGCAGCCCCTGCACCTGCCAGTGCTTGGTGTCCATCGGCCCGATGAGCTGGTAGCTCTGCGCCTTCACCGGCGGGATGGTCAGCACCGTCGGCGCGTCCAGGCTGTGCTCGGAGAACGCGGCGTCGGGGGTGGGGGAGCCGCACACCAGGCTGTGCCGGGAGCCGAAGAGGTTGGCTCCGCACACGTTGTCGGTGTCGACCAGCCGCTCGGCGCCCAGCACCTCGCCGTAGCGGACCAGCAGGTCCATCGCCGCGGCGACCGCCTCGCCCTGCGCACCGTCGAGCATCGCCTTCTCGTCGTCGGCCAGCCTCACGACGCCTCGCCTCCGTCGAACCGGACGCCGTCCTCCACCAGCCGGGCCTGCAGCTTGGCGACGTCGACGTCACCCACGGCGACCCCGGCGGAGAGCGCCAGGTCGGCGGCGGTGCCGGCGGCCTGGCCCATCGCGAAGCACGGCCCCGAGACCCGGGCGCTGGACTGGCCCTCGTGGGTCATCGACGCGCACCGGCCGACGACGTAGGTGTTGGTGAGCACCTGGGGGACGATCATGCGGAACGGCAGCTGGTTGTAGCCGCGTGGCTCCCGCTGCCAGCGGATCTCGACGTCGCCGGCCACGTGCGCCTCCACCGGCCACCCGTTGACGCCGATGGCGTCGGGGAAGTCCGCGCAGTCGAGGATGTCGTCCTCGCTGAGCTGGTAGGCCCCGACGATCCGGCGGGTCTCGCGGATGCCGATGTCCGGGGCGATGTCGACGACGTAGGCGGCCTCGAAGCCGGGCACCTCCTGCTGGTAGAACGGGAAGACGTCGCGCACCTGGCGGCGGCCCTGGAGCTCGCCGCGGGTCAGCTGCCAGACGTCGGTGCCGTCGATCGCGCTGCCGTCGGGGTTGCGCAGCTGGGTGATGTTGGCCCGCCACTCCAGCGGGTTGCGCTGCGGGCGCACGATCGGCCGCTTGCGCGGGAAGAGGTACCGGCCACCGAGCTCGGCCTCGTCCATGAGGTCGGGCAGCTTGTCGTAGGTGGCGTGGGCGGCGTCGGCGTCCACGCCGTTGATGCGGAACATCAGCGACGGGTAGAGCATCCCGTGCGCCGGGTCGGTCTTCTCGTACGGCGCCCCGGCCCAGGCGGCGAGGTCGCCGTCCCCGGAGCCGTCGACGAACACCTGGCCGCGGATCGCGCCGCGGCCGGACTTCGACTCCACCAGCAGCGCGTCCACCCGCTGCTCGTCGGCCATGACGACGCCGACGGCGAGGGCGTGGAAGAGCAGCGTCACGCCGGCCTCGACCAGCAGGTCGTCGAGGGCGATCTTGTAGGCGGAGATGTCGTAGGCCTGGGCGAGGATCCGGTTGGCGAAGCTCAGGTGCGGCGCGTTGAGCCCGTCGAGGGCCGCCATCCGCTCCAGCAGCTCGTCGGTCAGGCCGTGGACGACCTGCCGGTCCTCGCCGTGCACGCGCGCGTGCAGCCCGCAGAAGGTGGACAGCCCGCCGGCGCTGCCCGCCCCGCCGGTGTAGCCGTTGCGCTCGACCAGGATGGTCGAGCGGCCGGCGCGGGCGGCGGCCGCGGCGGCCATCACCCCGGCCGGGCCGCCGCCGACGACGACGACCTCGTACTCGCCGATGACGGCGGTGCGCCGTCCGGGTTCCTCGATCCAGGTCACCGGTCCTCCTCGGGGCCGCGGCCCGGGGCCGGTGCGGTGAGCACCGCGCCCTCCGGGACGGGGGAGACCAGCCTGCGGTACGCCGACAGCCAGCCGTGGTCCGGGCCCGGTTCGGCGGTGCCCAGGCGCTCGCGGCGGGCGGCCAGGACGTCGTCGGGGACCTCGAGGTCGACGGTGCGCCGGTCCACGTCGATGACGATGCGGTCGCCGTCCTCCACCAGGCCCAGCGGGCCGCCGAGCGCCGCCTCCGGGGTGACCTCGCCGACGACGGTGCCGACGTTGACCAGGCCGGACATCTGTCCGTCGGTGACCAGCGCGACGCTGTCGCCGAGGCCCGCGCCCTCCAGGGCGAAGACGACCGCCGAGCCCAGCGCCATGCCGGGGCCGCCGACGACGCCGAGGCCGCGGACGACGAGCACCGTGCCCGGGTGCACCTCGCCGCGGGCCAGCCCCTCCAGCGCCGCGTCGCGGGAGGGGTAGCACAGCGCGGTGCCCTCGAACCGGCGGTTGCCGCGGTCGTCCACCGGCCGCTTGACCACCGCGCCGCCGGGGGCCAGCGAGCCGCGGACCACGACGATGGTGGGCCGGGTGCCGAACGGCCGGTCCGCGGGGCGGACCACCTCCTCGTCGGCCGCCTCCGCGTCGGCCAGCACCTCGCCGAGCGTGCCGCCGTCCACCGTGGGGACGTCGAGGTCGAGCAGGTCGCGCAGCTGGGCCAGCACCGCCCGCGTGCCGCCGGCCCGCTCCAGGTCCTCGATGAAGTGCGGCCCGTTGGGGCGGACGGCGCACAGCAGCGGCACCCGGTCGGCGAGCTCGGCGAACAGCCCGGGCACGTCGACGTCCACCGCCGCCTCGTGCGCCACCGCCTGCAGGTGCTTGATCGAGTTCACCGAGGCACTGGTGGCGAGCATGACGGTCACGGCGTTGCGGAAGGCCGCCGGCGTCATCACCTGGCGCGGGCGCAGGCCCTCGGTGACCAGGCCGACGATGCGTGCGCCGGCCCGGCGGACGCCGTCCCACATCGCCGGGCTGTTGGCCAGCACCGGCGTGGTGCCCGTCAGCGACATGCCGAGCGCCTCGCAGGCCATGTGCATGGTGTTCGCCGTGCCCAGGCCGGCGCAGACACCCGGGCCGCGGATGGCGTTGTCGGCCATCCCGCACAGGTGCTCGAAGGTCATCCGGCCGGCCGCCACCGACCCGGCGGCGAGGAAGACCTCCTCGATGTCGACGTGCTCGCCCCGGTAGTTGCCGCTGGGCTGGTAGCCGCAGCCGACGACGACCGTCGGGATGTCCAGCCGCGCGCCGGCCATGAGGTGCGCCGGGGCGGTCTTGTCGCACGAGGCGAGGGTGACCATGCCGTCGAGCTGGGCGCCCTCGACCGCGACCTCGACGTCGTTCACGATCAGGTCGCGGCTGGGCAGGATGTAGCGCCCGTCGCGGCCGGCCGAGGTGATGAAGTCGCTCGGCGCTGCCGTGCGCACCTCGAAGGGCAGCCCACCGGCGGCGCGGATCGCCTCCTCCAGCACCGGCACGATGCCGTCGAGGTGGCTGAAGCAGATCGCCAGCTTCGACGAGCTGTTGACGATGGCGATCTTGGGCTTGCGCATGTCCTCGTCGGAGATGCCCAGCGCCCGCCACTGTGCCCGGCGCACCGCCCAGCGGGAGCTGCCCTCCTGCAGGTTGCTCCGCAGCTCGCTCACGGGGAGACGCCCGCCACCGAGTCGTGCCACGGGATCATCAGCCGCTTGGTGAGCGTGACCGCGGCGTAGAGCAGCGAGCCCATGAGCGCCAGCAGCACGATCACGGCGAACAGCTGCGGCGCGTCCAGCGCGTTGAGGCTGCGCACCACCAGGTGGCCCAGGCCCTCGCTGCCGCCGAGGTACTCGCCGACGATCGCGCCGATCACCGCGAAGACGATGCCCACCTCGGCCCCGGCGAAGATGTAGGGCAGCGTGCTGGGCAGCTCCAGGTTCCGGAACGTCGCCCAGCGGCTGGCGCCCAGGCCGCGCATGACGTCGCGGTGCCCGCGGTCCACCGACCGGACGCCGAGCATCACGTTCAGCATGATCGGGAAGAACGCCAGGATCGCGGCCATGATGATCTTCGACGTCGTCCCGAAGCCGAACCAGATGACGAAGATCGGGATGAACGCGACCTTCGGGATCACCTGGAGGGCGACCAGCGCCGGCTGCACGGCGCGCTCGAGCCAGACCACCCGGCCGAGGATCGCGCCGACGGCCATGCCGAAGACCAGCGCGAAGAAGAACCCGACGAGCACCTCGTAGAGGGTGATCCAGATGTCGGTCCAGACCGCGGCGGTGCCCAGCATCGTGACCAGGGAGTCCCAGACGTCCAGGGGTGCGGGGAGGATGAACTCCGAGACGCCGATGACCGAGACGGCGAACTGCCAGCCGCCGATCAGCAGGAGCAGCAGGATCGGCGTGGAGATGAAGGGCAGCGCCTTCATCAGCCCGTCGCGGTCACCGGCGTAGCGCTGCTTGGCCTCGGTGCTGCCGGGACCGGTGGAGGTCTCCGGTGCGGGGCGGTCGAGCGTGGTCATGCGTCCTCCTCGACGGCGCTGGTGTTCGAGCGACTGCGCATGCCGGTCACTCCTCGTCCAGTTCCTGGCGGAGCACCCGGACGATCTCCTGGAACTCGCCACTGGTCTCGGTCTCCAGCGAGCGCGGCCGCGCCAGCGGGACGGGCGTCACGGAGCGGATCCGGCCGGGCCGCGGGGTGAGCAGGACGACCCGGTCGGCCAGGAAGACCGCCTCGTTGATGGAGTGCGTCACGAAGACGACGGTCGCGCCGGCCTGCGCGTGGATGGACTGCAGCTCCAGGTTCATCTTGTCGCGGGTGAGGGCGTCGAGCGCCCCGAACGGCTCGTCCATCAGCAGGATGGTCGGGTCGTAGCTCAGCGCCCGGGCGATCGCGGCGCGCTGCCGCATGCCCCCGGAGAGCTCCCGCGGGTAGGCGTTCTCGAACCCGGGCAGGCCGACCAGCTCGCAGAGCTCCGCCGCCCGCGCCCGGCGCGCCTTCTTGCCGACGCCGCGCAGCTTGAGCGGCAGCGCGATGTTGTCGGCGACGGTGTACCAGGGGAACAGGTTGGCGTCCTGGAAGACCAGGCCGAAGTGTTCGAAGGCCTCGTCGTTGCGCTTGCCGCCGCGCCAGATGCTCTGCCCGTCGGCGGTCACGGTCCCCGAGCTCGGCGGGAGCAGCCCGGCGAGGATGCGCAGCAGCGTCGTCTTCCCGCAGCCCGAGCGGCCGACCAGCGAGATGAACTCGCCGCGGCCGATGGAGAGGTTGACGTTGCTGAGCGCGTGCACCTCGCCGCGCCGCGCCTGGTAGATCTTGTCGACCCCGGTGACCTCGAGCTGGGCCTCCCGGAGTGGTGCGCTCGCCGCCGCCGGTGCGGCGGGCACGTGGGGCGCGGGTGCGGACACGGTCATGCCGTCCTCCCTGGAACCGGTTGGGGTGGTCATCACGGGGCCGGGGCGAAGTCGTTGGTGTACCACTCCTCCGGGTTCAGCCCCTCGGGCACGAAGCCCGACCCGGACATCTCCTCGTAGACCGTCTGCCACTGGTCGGGCAGGGTCCGGGCGATCTCCTCCTCGCCGGCCGCGGTCCACGACTCCACGTACTGGCTGAGGGCGCCGCGGGCGACCTCCGGGTCCTCGAGGGTCGGGATCGCGTACTCGGAGAGGCACTCGATGGTCTCGGCGAAGTCGTTGGCCTCGTCCTCGGCGACGAACAGCACCGCCTCGCGGATCGCGGCGAGGTAGGCGCGCAGCTGCTCCTGCGCCTCGGGGTCGTCGGCCTGCTCCTGCGAGGTGATGTAGACCTGGCCGCCGCTCTGCACGTCGTCGGACGGCGAGTAGATGACCGCCTCCGGCTGCTGGGCGTCGAGCGCCACCGCGGTGTCCAGCGAGACGACGTACCCGCCGATCCGGCCGGAGGTGACGAGGTCGAAGACGCCCGGCGCGAGGCCGACCACCTGCGTCTGCACGTCGTCGGGGTCGATGCCGGCCGAGGCGGCGGTGAGCTTGAGGATGATCTCGCTGGTGCCGCCCTCCGACGGCGTGCCCATCAGCCGGCCCTCGATGTCGGCCGCCGACTCCAGGGGGTCGGATTCGGCGGAGACGAAGCGGATGGTGCCGGTCTTGAAGATCTGGCCGACGTTGACCAGCGGCGCGTCCCGCTCGCCGATCGCGAGCATCGTCTCCATGTCGCCGACCCGCGTGATCAGCGCGCCCCCGGCGATCACCGTCTGGATCGCCTGGGCCGAACCCTGCGTCGTCTCGAAGCTGACGTTCAGGCCCTGTTCCTCGAACTGGCCGCAGGACGCCGCGACCAGCTCCGGGGTGAAGGTCAGGCTCTCCAGCGGGAGGATGTTGAGGAAGGTGACGTCCTGCAGCTCGCCGCCGCCCCCGCCGTCGCCGCCGCTCCCGGACGCCGCCTCGTCGTCCCCGCCGCCGCAGGCGGCGAGCAGCGTCGCGGCGCTGGCCGCGGCGACCGCGGACCGCCACCGGCGGGAGCGGGGGCGGGAGCCGGAGGGGTGTGCGTCGGTGCGGGTCATCTGGGCTCTCCCTCGAGCGGACGGGACGATGGGGTCGCGCGGAACGGCCGCGGGGGTGTGGGGATCACGGTGACCTCCCTGCGGGGCAGCACGAGCCGGGCGGAGTGGAGGGGGCGGGTCGCTGGTTCGACCGGGAGCGGAGGAAGTGTGCGGCATGCGATCACTCGTGCTCTTCCCGAACATATGACCCGCGTCACGGCGGTGTCAACGCCGCCGCCCCGATCGGCCGGGAGCGTGACCCGACCGTGACCCACGCCACACCGGCCTCGACCCGGCCGGGCGGCCCGGGTACGGTCTGTGCGGCAAGTGCGCAGTCGTTCGCATGCCGCACGCAAGGCCCGGCCCCCAGGAGGAGCCCGTGAGCAGTCAGCTGGAGACGAGGGACGCCGGCGTCCCGGCGGGGGACACCGACGCCGACGGCCGTCCCCGGGTGGACATGGAGACGCTGCGCCGCGTCATGGAGTACTACGCCCGCCAGGGGTGGACCGACGGGCTGCCGGTGATGCCGGTGACCGACTCCTACCTGGCGGAGTTCCTGGCCCGGACCTCCCGCGCGCCGGGCGACGTCGTGTTCCGGATGCCGCACCTCGACCGGGTCTGCACGGTCCGCTCGGCCGCCGTCAACGCGGCCATGGCCGGCTGCCTGCCCGAGTACTTCCCGGTGGTCCTCGCCGCCTGGGACGCCCTGACCGCCGAGGGCTACGCCGGCAAGGGGATCTGGCAGAGCACCACCGGCACCGCGCCGCTGCTGCTGGTCAACGGGCCGGTCCGGGAGCGGATCGGGCTCAACAGCCGCGGCAACGTCTTCGGCTCCGGGTTCCGGGCCAACGCCACGATCGGCCGGGCCGTCCGGCTGACCGCGATCAACGTCTTCGGCCTGCACCCGCACCAGCTCGACCAGGCCACCCAGGGCACGCCGGCCAAGTACACCTGCTGCATCGCGGAGAACGAGGAGGACAGCCCCTGGGCGCCGTTCCCGGCCGACCACGGGTTCGCCGCGGGCGACAGCACGGTGACCTCGATGCTGGTCCGCTCGGTGGTCCACCTCGAGGCCCGGCACACCACCGACCCCGAGCAGCTCGGCCGCGATCTCGCCGGCACGCTGGCCCGCACCGGCGCCCTGGTGCACGAGACGATCAGCGGCTGCCTGGTGCTCGGTCCCGAGCACGCGCACCTGTTCGCGGCGGCCGGCTGGTCGAAGGCCGACGTCCGCCAGTTCGTGTTCGAGCACGCGGTGAACACCCGCGAGCGGCTGGCCGAGGTCGGCAAGGACGCCGTCTCGCGGGAGACGCGCTGGCGGCTGCCGGCCGCCCACCCCGACGCCGTGCCGGACACCGCGTCCTCGACCGGGCAGGACCTCGTCCCGGTGCTCAACTCGCCCGAGGCGCTGCTGGTGACCGTCGCCGGCGCGCACAACGCCGGCGTCTCCGCCGTGGCCGAGACCTTCGGCCCGCGCGGCGGGCAGCCGGCGATCGCCCGCGTCCAGGACGCACCCACCCAGGAGGACAGCCGATGACCACCGTGCACGAGCCGGCCCGCGACACCCCCGTCTACGGGGAGTTCGACGTCGTGGTCGTCGGCGGGGGACCGGCCGGGATCATGGCCGCCACCGCCGCCGCCCGGACGGGGCGCTCCACGATCCTGCTCGAGCGCTACGGCTTCCTCGGCGGCGCCGGCACGATGGGCGGGCTGTCCACGTTCTGCGGGCTGCACGCCAAGGTGCGCGGCGAGCACCGGCAGGTCATCCACGGCCTGGCCGACGAGCTGCTCGAGCGGCTGGTCAAGCTCGACGGGCTCAACGAGCCGCACCTCACCATCAACGACGGCATCCTCGCCCAGGCCTTCGACATCTCCAGCTACAAGCTGGCCGCCGACGAGCTGGTCACCGGCTCCGGCGCCCGGCTGCTCTTCCACGCCGTCGCCGTGGGCGTGGTCATGGCCGACGACGCGACGATCGACGCCGTCCTCATCGAGTCCAAGTCCGGGCGGGCCGCCGTCCGCGGGCGGGTCATCGTCGACGCCTCGGGGGACGCCGACGTCGCCGCCTGGGCCGGCGTGCCGTTCGAGAAGGCGCCGCACCTGCTGTACCCGTCGCTGATGTTCCGGATCAACGGCGTCGACGTCGCCGCGGCCGGGGACGCGCCGTGGCGCACCGTCGAGCGGCTGATGAACGAGGCGGAGGCGGCCGGCACGCACACCTTCCCGCGCAAGAAGCCGATCGTCCGGCCGCAGCGCAACCCGCTGGAGTGGCGGGCCAACCTCACCCAGCTGTCCAACCCCGACGGCAGCGCCGTCGACGGCACCGACGTCGACCAGCTGACCCACGGGGAGCTGCAGGGCCGCCGGCAGGCCTTCGACGCCTTCGACTTCATCAAGCACCGGACGCCGGGCTTCGAGAACTCCTACATCGTCGACCTCGCCCCCCAGGTCGGGATCCGCGAGACCCGGCGGGTGTTCGGCGAGTACCGGCTCACCGAGGACGACGTGCTGGACTGCGCGGACTTCCCCGACACGATCGGCGTCAACGGCTGGCCGGTGGAGGCGCACGTGGCCGGCACCGTCGAGTTCCGCTGGCAGCGGGGCGAGGACTCGCGCGGCTACAACCAGCTGCCCTACCGGATGGTCGTGCCGCAGGGGGTCGACAACCTCTTCGTCGCCGGGCGGTGCGCCTCGATGACGCAGGGCGGGCAGTCCTCGGCGCGGGTCACCGGGCCCTGCTTCGCGATGGGGGAGGCCGTCGGCACCGCCGCCGACCTGGCCCTCGCCGGCGGGCTGGCCGTCCGCGACGTGCCGGTGCCCGAGCTGCAGCGCCGGCTGGAGCGGGCCGGCGCCTTCCTGGGCCGCGGGGAGGAGTGATGGCGCAGCTGCGCAGCAACTTCCCGGTCGGCGGCACCCCGTGGGCGATGCGCCGGGCGCAGTGGACCGCGCTCGGGCTCACCGACGAGGACATGGAGAAGCCGAAGATCGCCATCGTCAACAGCTCGTCGAAGCTGGCCAGCTGCTTCAGCCACCTCGACGACGTCGTCCCGCCGCTGATGGCGGCGATCCGGGCGGCCGGCGGGGTGCCCTTCGAGGTGCGCACCGCTGCGCCCAGCGACGCCATCACCAGCGCCGGGGCGCAGGGCCGCTACATCCTGCCCACCCGGGACCTCATCGCCAGCGACATCGAGGTCGCCGTCGAGGGCGCCCAGCTCGACGGCATGGTCACCCTCGCCTCCTGCGACAAGACCACGCCCGGCCAGCTCATGGCCGCCGGCCGCCTGGACCTCCCGACGATCGTCGTCGGCTGCGGCTACCAGCCCTCCGGCGTCTACCGGGGCGAGCACGTCGACTTCGAGGACGTCTTCCTCTACGCCGGCCACGTCGCCACCGGCGCGATGACCGTGGAGGAGCTCGCCGAGATGGCCTCGGTGGCCGTCAGCGGCCCCGGCGTCTGCGCCGGCATGGGGACGGCGAACTCCATGCACATCGCCACGGAGGCCCTGGGCATGGCGATGCCCGGCAGCACGCCGGTGCTGGCGCTGAGCGACAAGATGTTCGCCGACGCCGAGCGGGCCGGCCGGCGGATCGTGGACCTGGTGCGCGAGGACCTCCGGCCGCGCCAGATCCTCACCCGGGGCGCCTTCCGCAACGCGGTGACCGCGGTGCTGGCGATCAGCGGGTCGGTCAACTGCGTCAAGCACCTGCAGGCGATCGCCGTCGAGGCCGGCTGCGACGTCGACGTCCTCGCGCTGTTCGAGGAGCTCGCGCCGCGGGTGCCGCTGCTGACCGGGGTCAAGCCCAACGGCGAGCGCCGGATCGACGAGTTCGAGGCCGCCGGCGGCGCGCAGGCACTGCTCTACCAGCTGCGGCCGCTGCTGGACCTCGACCAGCCGACCGTCGACGGCCGCACGATGGGCGAGGTGCTCGGCGGGGTGACCGTCGGCGACGCCGACGTCATCCGGCCGGTCGACGACCCGCTGGCCACCCACCCCGGCATCACGATCGTCCGCGGCTCGCTGGCGCCGGAGGGGGCGGTGGTCAAGCGCACCGTCGCCGACGACGGGCTGCACCGCTTCACCGGCCCGGCGAAGGTCTTCTCCTCCCGCGACGCGGGGCTGGCCGGCATCCGCGGCGGCCAGGTGCAGGCCGGCGACGTCGTCGTGCTCAGCGGGCTCGGCCTGCGCGGCTCGCCGGGCATGGCGCTGACCTCGGCGTTCATCTTCGCCCTCGACGGGGCCGGGCTCGGCGACCAGGTCGCCGTGGTCACCGACGGGCAGATGTCGGGGCTGGTCAACAAGGGTCTCGTCGTCGCCGAGGTGAGCCCCGAGGGCGCCGTCGGTGGGCCGCTGGGCCTGGTCCGCGACGGCGACGTCATCTCCGTCGACGTCGACGCGCGCACCCTCGACCTGGACGTGCCGGCCGAGGAGCTCGACCGGCGCCGGGCCGAGCTGCCGCCGCTGCGCGCCCCGAGCGGCTGCGGGTGGCTGGACGTCTACGCCCGGACGGTGTCGCCGCTGGGGCGGGGCGCGACGCTCGGCGGCTGAGCCGCGGTCCGGCCGGCGAGGAACCAGGCGACCAGCGCCGCGAGGACCGCGGCGCAGGTGCCGATGAGCCCGATGACGGTGTAGGCGACGCCGGCGGGCAGGTCCCCCCCGGCCGGCGTCGCCACGGCGAGGACCGTCGCGGTCGACGCGCTGCCCACCGAGAAGCCCGCGTAGCGCAGCACCTGGTTCAGCGCCATGGCGCTGCCGGTCTCCGAGGGCGGGACGGCGGAGACGACCAGCCCCGCGGCCGCGGCGAACACCGTGCTGACCCCCAGCCCGGCGACCGCGGTGATGATGAACAGCACCCAGAGCTCGCCGCGGTACAGCGCGAACATGGCCTGGGACGCGGCCATCAGGAGCGCGCCGGTCGAGAGCACCACCCGGGGCCGGACGCGCTCGCCCAGCCGCCGGGAGAGGGGCCCGGCGAGCATGCCGGCCATCGAGAACGGCAGCAGCAGCAGGCCGGCGACCAGCCCGGAGGCCCCGAAGCCGTAGCCGCTGTCCTCGGGGGTCTGGGCGAGGATCGGCACCGAGCCGAGCATCAGGTAGTTGGCCAGGCTGACCAGCAGCACCGCGCCGTGGCCGGCGGCCGGCAGCCGGCCGCGGGCCAGCCGGAGGTCGATGAGCGGCGCGCGGACCCGCAGCGCGACCACCACCCAGGCGGCCAGCAGCAGGACCGACGCCGCGCTCAGCAGCAGCACCGGGGGCGAGGTCCAGCCCCAGCCCTCACCCTCGCTGAGGGTGAGGAGGGCGCCGGCGAGGCCACCGCCGAGCAGGAGGGCGCCGGGCAGGTCGAACCGGCGCGCTGGGGCCGGCGCGGCCGGCGGCAGCACGAGGGCGGCGGCGACGAGCGCGCCGGCGCAGATGGCCGTCGCCGTCCAGAAGGCGGCGCCGGGGCCGCCGTAGGTGGCCAGCGCCCCGGCGACCGGGTACCCGAGGCCCACGCCCGAGACGACGGTGATCGACAGCGCGGCGATGGTCCGGCGGGACCGGGCCGGCGGCAGGGCCTCGCGCGCGGTGGCGATGAGCAGGGGCATGAGCCCGAGCCCGAAGCCCTGCAGCCCGCGGCCGGCCAGGAACCAGCCGAGGGACAGCGGCAGCGCGGTGAGCACGCCGCCGAGCACCACCAGTCCGAGGGCGGTGAGGGCGATGGCCCGGCGGTGCGACCCGTCGCCGAGCCGGCCGAGCACCGGCGTGGCGACCGCGCCGACCAGCAGCGGCATGGTGAGCGACCACTGGGCCACGTGCAGCGGCACGTCGTACAGCTCGGCGACGGCCGGGATGAGCGGGGCACCGACGCTGCTCGTGACCGCGACGACGGTGGCGACGAGGACGAGCACCGGCACGAGCACCCGGGAGGCGCCCGGCGCGCCGGCGCCCGGGCGCGCGGACGCCGGCGACCCGGGACCCGGGTCGCCGGCGTCCGTCGCCGCGTCCTGCGTACTCAGGCGGCGGCCTTGCCGGTGACGTTGTGCGGGTCGATGACGTACTTCTTGGCGACGCCGGAGTCGAACTCCGCGTAGCCGCGCGGGGCGTCGTCGAGCGAGATCACCGCGGCGTTGACCGCCTTCGCGATCTGCACCTTGTCGTGCAGGATCGCCATCATCAGCTGCCGGTTGTAGCGCATCACCGGGCACTGGCCGGTGGTGAACGACAGCGACTTGGCCCAGCCGGTGCCCAGCGAGATCGACAGCGCGCCGACCTTGGCGGCCTCGTCGATGCCGCCCGGGTCGCCGGTCACGTAGAGACCGGGGATGCCGAGCGAGCCGCCGGCCGCGGTGATCTCCATGAGCGAGTTGAGCACCGTCGCCGGCGCCTCCTGCTGCGCGCCGTCGCCGTGCCCGCGGGCCTCGAAGCCGACGGCGTCGACGCCGGCGTCGACCTCGGGGACGCCGAGGATCTGCTCGATCTGGTCCTTGGGGTCGCCCTTGGAGACGTCGACGGTCTCGCAGCCGAAGGCGCGGGCCGCGGCCAGCCGGTCCTCGTTGAGGTCGGCGACGATGACCACCGCCGCGCCGAGCAGCTGCGCGGAGACCGCCGCGGCCAGGCCGACCGGGCCGGCCCCGGCGACGTAGACCGTCGAGCCGGTGGTGACCCCGGCGGTGTAGGCGCCGTGGTACCCGGTCGGGAAGATGTCCGACAGCATGGTCAGGTCGAGGATCTTCTCGATCGCCTGGTCCCGGTCGGGGAAGCGCAGCAGGTTCCAGTCGGCGTAGGGGACCATCACGTACTCCGCCTGGCCGCCCTGCCAGCCGCCCATGTCGACGTAGCCGTAGGCCGAGCCGGGGCGGTCGGGGTTGACGTTCAGGCAGATGCCGGTCTTGCCCTCCTTGCAGTTGCGGCAGCGGCCGCAGGAGATGTTGAACGGCACCGAGCAGACGTCGCGGGTCGTGATGAACTCCACGCCCGGCCCGGTCTCCACGACCTCGCCGAGGATCTCGTGGCCGAGCACCAGGCCGTGCGGCGCGGTGGTGCGGCCGCGGACCATGTGCTGGTCGCTGCCGCAGATGTTGGTGGTCAGCACCTTCAGGATGGCGCCGTGCGGCACCTGACGGCCGACGTTGTCCGGGTGCACCCCGGGGCCGTCCTTGAGCACGAGCTCCGGGTAGTCGAGGTCGGTGATCTCGACCTTGCCCGGGCCCTGGTAGGTCACGCCGCGGTTGTTCGCCATGGGGTCCTTCTCCTCGTCGTCGAGTGGACGCCGGCACGGTGGCCGCTGCCGGCGCGGACGGTCAACTGGTGCTTCCAGGAGGTGGGAGAGCCGGCGGGGAACCCGCCGCCCACCCCCTGGACGGTCCTTCCGCGGGGAAGCCCATCGAACCCGCCGAACGGCGCGCGCTCGTCGAGGTGGGCGGCGCCGTGGCCGTTGACGAAGGTGTACCCGGTGCGCAGCCGCGCCGCGACCGCGGCGGCACGGTGCGGGTCGGCGGTCCGGAACAGCCCGGTCCGGATCCCCGGCAGCTGGTCGGGGGACACCATGCGTCCTCCTCTCCCGTCGGTACAGGGGCCTGCGGCGTGCTCGCGCGCGGGTGCTGGAGGTCACGGTAGGGCCGGGGGACCGGGTCCGCCCGGGCCCTCCGACGGCACCGGGACCCGCCGTGGCGGAGCCCCGGGGCGCGACATCCGACGTACGCGGCGGGCGCCGGTGTCCGGGGGCTAGCGTCGGCGGCACCGGCCCGCACACCGCCAGGAGGACGACGCCGTGCCCACCGTGCGCGAGACCACCTTCGACCTGCTCCGGACCTGGGGCCTGACCACCGTGTTCGGCAACCCGGGGTCCAACGAGCTGCCCTTCCTCGACGGGTTCCCCGACGACTTCCGCTACGTGCTCGGCCTGCACGAGGGCGCGGTGCTGGGCATGGCCGACGGGTACGCCCAGGCCACCGGCCGCCCGGCGCTGGTGAACCTGCACTCCGCCGCCGGCCTGGGCAACGCCATGGGCAACCTGGCCAACGCCAAGGCCTGCGGGACGCCGCTGGTGGTGACCGCCGGCCAGCAGGCCCGCCCGATGGTCGGCCTGGGGTCGATGCTCGGCGAGCCGGCCATGACCCGCGTCCCCGAGCCGCAGGTCAAGTGGTCGTTCGAGCCGACCCGCGCCCAGGACGTCCCCCGGGCCCTGTCCGAGGCCCACCACCTGGCCACGCTGCCGCCGACCGGTCCGGTCTTCGTCTCCCTCCCGCTCGACGACTGGGCGCAGCCGGTGGACCCGGTCGAGGTCGCCCACCTCGGCGGCCGCCGGGTGCGCCGGGCCGGCGGCCTCGACGACGAGCTGCTCGCGGAGCTGGCCGGCCGGCTGGCCGCCGCCCGCAACCCGGTGCTGATCGTGGGCCCCGAGGTCGACGACGAGCGCGCCTTCCCCCGGGTGGTGGCGCTGGCCGAGCGGCTGCAGGCGCCGGTGTGGACGGCCCCCTCGGCGCCGCGGTGCCCCTTCCCGACGCGCCACCCGCTGTGGCAGGGCCTGCTGCCGCCGAGCATCGCCGGCGTCGCCGCGCACCTGGACGGCGCCGACCTGGTCCTCGTGCTCGGCGCGCCGGTGTTCCGCTACCACGTCTACGTGCCCGGCCCGTGGCTGCCCGAGGGTGCCGAGCTGGTCGCCGTCGGCAGCGACCCCGGCACGGCCGCCCGGGCCGCGTTCGGCGACGCGATCGTCGCCGACGTCGCCACCGTCGCCGGCCAGTTGCTGACCGGGCTGGCCGACCTGCCGCCGCGGCCGGAGCGCCCGGCGCCGGAGCGGGCGGTCGCCGCCGAGCCGGGAGCGGCGCCGTTCACCGCGGACGCCGTGCTCGGCCTGCTCAGCCGGTCGGTTCCGGGGCACACCCGGTTCGTCAACGAGTCGACCGCGAACACGGCGCAGTTCTGGTCGCACCTGGACCTCGCCACCCCGCGCGGGCTGTTGTTCCCGGCCGCCGGCGGCCTGGGCTTCGGCGTTCCCGCTGCGGTGGGTGCCGCGCTGGCCGACCCCGCCCGCCCGGTGGTCGCCGTCCTCGGCGACGGCGCCTTCCAGTACGGCGTCCAGGCGGTCTGGACGGCGGTGCAGCACCAGCTGCCGGTGACCTTCGTCGTCCTGCGCAACGGCGTCTACGGGGCGCTCGCCTCGTTCGTGGGCCAGCTGGGCGTGTCGAAGATCCCCGGGCTGGAGCTGCCGGGCCTGGACGCCGTGACGATCGCGGAGGGCTACGGCCTGCCGGCCCGCGCGGTGGCGTCGGCCGAGGAGCTGTCCGAGGAGCTGTCCGCCGCCGGCAAGGCGGAGGGGCCGCGCCTGATCGAGGTGCCGATCACGGCCGAGACCCGCACCCTCGGCTGACCGCCCCCCGGAGGGCAGAGATGGCCACTTCTGCCCTCGGGCGGCGTCGCTGCAGGTGGGGCGGCCGGCTGCGACGCATGACGTAGCCGGCCTCGCCGCGACGACCGAACGGAAGCGGGTCGGCGGGCTCAGGACTTCCCGGGCCCGACCGGCTTCCATCTGGAGAGCTGTGCAACCGGAGTCACGACCCGGTTCCACACCCATGTGCCCACAGGCGTCCAGAGGAGCTCACCCGTGGCCAGATCCACCACCACTGCGCCCGCGAAGGCCGGCCCGTCGAAGAAGGGCATCTTCGCGGCCAGCTTCGTCGGCACGTCGATCGAGTGGTACGACTACTACATCTTCGGCACCGCCGCAGCGCTGGTGTTCGGCACCGTCTTCTACCCCGAGTTCGACCCGACCGCGGGCACCATCGCCGCGTTCGCCACCTTCGCCGTCGGCTTCATCGCCCGCCCGCTCGGCGCCGCGGTCATCGGCCACTTCGGTGACCGGATCGGCCGCAAGTCGATGCTCGTGCTCACCCTGCTGCTCACCGGCGGGTCGACCTTCCTCATCGGTGTCCTCCCGACCTACGCCGCGATCGGCGTCGGCGCCCCGCTGCTGCTGGTCGCGCTGCGGCTGATCCAGGGCTTCGGCGTCGGCGGCGAGTGGGGCGGCGCGGTGCTCATCGCCACCGAGCACGCCAGCCCCCGCCGGCGCGCGGTCTACGGCAGCTTCGCCCAGTTCGGCGTCCCGGTCGGCGTCCTGACCTCCAACCTGGCCTTCCTCGCCGTCTCGGGCATGGACAACGAGGACTTCCTGGCCTGGGGGTGGCGGATCCCGTTCCTCATCAGCATCGTGCTGGTCCTCGTCGGCTTCTTCGTCCGCAGCAAGCTGCAGGACGCCCCCGAGTTCCAGGAGGTCAAGGAGAAGAAGCAGGTCATCAAGATCCCGGTGGCCGAGCTGCTCAAGCGGCAGCCGCGCACGCTCGTCCTGGCCAGCCTGGCCTCGATCGCCCCGCCCGCGGTGGGGTACACGGTGATCGTCTACATGCTCACCTACGGCACCACGGTCGTCGGCTTCGACCGGACGACGCTGCTGTGGCTGATCCTCGGCTCGACCGCGGTCTGGATCGGCACGATCGTCGTGGCCGCCCTGCTGTCCGACCGGTTCGGTTCCAAGCCGGTGTTCGCGATCGGTGCGCTCACCGCGGTGCTCTGACCGCTGCCCATGTTCGCGCTGGTCAACACCGGCAACGCCGCCGCGGCGCTGCTCGCGTTCGTCGTCGCCGCGTTCGTGCAGGGGATCATGGCCGGCGCGCAGGGCGGTCTGTTCACCGAGATCTTCGAGGTGAAGACGCGCTACAGCGGCATCTCGATCGCCTACCAGCTCGGCGGCATGATCGGCGGCGCGGTCACCCCGATCGCCGCCACCGCGCTCTACGGCGCCTACGAGTCCTCGACGCCGATCGCGATCTACGTGGCGGTGCTCTCGCTGGTCAGCCTGCTGGCCGTCCTCGGCATCCGCGTGGTGCCCGAGCGGGAGCAGTCCGACGCCGACCGGCTGGGCACGTCGGCCGTGACCGCCGGCTGAGCCGCACCTCCCGCACCACCGACGGCGCCGGCCGGGACCGCAGGGTCCCGGCCGGCGCCGTCGTCCTGCCGGGGGACCAGCGGGGTAGCGTGCTCGCGGTCGCACCCGGCCGGGGCGCGCGGTGGGAACGTCGGGACGAGGCTGAGGTGCGCAGCGAGGGAGGAGCCAGGGCCGGCGCGGCGTGGCCACCGGGGACGGGCGAGGACCCGGTGCTGCGCGCGCTGGTCGAGGTCTCCGCCGACGGACTGGCCCTGGTCGACGACGACGGCCGGGTGCTGGGACTCAACGCCGCGGCCGCGCAGATCCTCGGCTCACCGGCGGCCGATCTCCTCGGTGCACGGCTGCCCGTCGACCCGGCCGGACACGACCCCGACGGGGCCGACCTGCGGCGGACCGGCTGGTCGACGCCCGGTGGCGGCCGCCGGGACCTCGAGTACCGCCTGCTGCCGGTCGCCCCCGGCCGCTGGGCGGTGTGGTTCAGCGACGTCACCGACACCGTGCGCCAGCAGCAGCGGCTCACCGCGATCACCCGGGCGGCCGCCAGCGTGGCCGACGCCTGGTCGCTGCGGGCAACCCTCGACGCGGTGGCCCGCGAGATCGCCATGACCGCCGGCATCGCCGCCGTCCAGATCCTCGCGCTCGAGGACCCTCGGGAGGACCTCCGGCTGCTCGGCATGGCCGGCTTCGGCGACGCTGTCGACTTCCCGGAGAAGCTGGCGCTGTGCCGCCAGCTCGGTGCGCAGGTCCTGTTCATGGAGGCACTCGACCGCCGGGAGCCGATCGTCAGCCTGCACCGCAAGCCGGTGATCATGAGCGATCCGCGGTGGGCGCCGCTGCACGAGGTGATGGACGTCCCCGACTGGGACAGCTTCGTCTCCATGCCGCTGGTGGTCCGTGGCCGCGGCCTCGGCGTCATCAACGCCTACTACCTGCCGGGGGAGGACCCCGGACCCGGCTCGCTGGCGTTCCTCGAGGCCATGGCCGACTCCGCCGCGGTGGCGATCGAGACCGCGGCGCTGCTCGCCTCCACCCGGTCCCGGGCCCAGTCCGACGAGCGACGCCGGCTGGCCCGTGACCTGCACGACTCCGTCGTCCAGCAGGTGTTCTCGATGCGGATGCAGGCCGAGGCCCTGCGCGCGCACCTCGGCGGGGCCGGTGCCGACCCCGAGGCGGTGCGCAGCGGCGCGGAGGAGCTGGCCCAGCTCTCCGCCAGCGCGCTGGCCGACCTGCGCGGCCTGGTGTTCGAGCTGCGGCCGCTGGACCTCGCGGAGAACGGGCTGGTCGAGGCGGTGCGGTCGCACGCGGCGAGCGTCGAGGCACGGACGGGTCTGCTGGTGGAGGTGCACGCCCCCGACGGCCTCGAGCTCGACGCGGACGTCGACGTCCAGGAGGACCTCTACCGGATCGTCCAGGAGGCGCTGCACAACGTGGTCAAGCACGCCAACGCCACCCGGGCCGACATCCTCATCGGGCGGTCGGCCGGCGGCGGGCTGTGCGTCGAGGTCACCGACGACGGCTCCGGCGCCGCACCGGACGCGGCGGCGGACGAGCCGGAGGCCGGCGACGGCGTGCCGCGGGCGAGCCTGGGGCTGGTGTCGATGCGCGAGCGGAGCGAGCGCTGGGGCGGCCGGCTGGCGGCCGGTGCCCGCCCGGAGGGTGGCTGGCGGGTCGCGGTGACGTTGCCCGCGCCGGGCGGCGAGGCGACGAGGGAGGCCGACCGATGAGCACCGACCCCGCACCGGCGACGATCGGCGTGCTGCTGGTCGACGACCACGCGATCGTCCGGCGAGGGGTACAGGCCTACGTGGCGAGCATCCCGGAGCTCACCGTGCTGGGCGAGGCCGGCGACGGCCAGCAGGCGGTCGACCTGCTGCACCAGTGGCGGACCACCGGCCAGCGGATGCCCGACGTCGTCCTCATGGACCTGCAGATGCCCCGGATGGACGGCGTCGCCGCCACCGGGGCGATCGTCCGCGACCACCCCGGCACGAAGGTCGTCGTCCTCACCAGCTTCGGCGAGGTGGAGCGGGTGCACGCCGCACTGGCGGCCGGCGCCGCCGGCTACGTGCTCAAGGACGCCGACCCCGCCGAGGTCGCCCGGGCCATCACCGCGGCCGCCGCCGGCGAGGTGCACCTGGACTCCGCGGTCGCCCGGCAGTTGGCCCGCCGGATGGCCGCGCCGCAGGCCGGCCTCACCTCGCTGACCGCGCGGGAGCGGGAGATCCTCGCGCTGGTCGCCCAGGGGCACTCCAACCGCGACATCGCCGACACGCTCGTCATCAGCGAGCGCACCGCCCGCACCCACGTGAGCAACGTGCTGAGCAAGCTGCAGCTGTCCAGCCGCACCCAGGCGGCGCTCCTGGCCATCCGCGAGGGGCTCATCACGCCCCCGGCCTGACGGACCTCCCGGCGGTTTCCGCGGAAACCGACGGCGGACCTCCCGGCGGTTTCCGCGGAAACCGACCACGGCGGAGAGTTCGAAGGGGGGTCAGGCGTCGGTGATGCCGTACGACTTGATCTTCCGGTAGAGGGAGCTGCGCGCCATCCCGAGGGCGGCGGCCGCGTGAACGCGGTTGCCGCCGCACTGCTGCAGGGCCCGGACGATCGCGTCGCGCTCCGCGGCCTCGATCGGGGTCGGCGTGCGGGTGCCGGCCGTGCGGCAGTACGCGGGCAGGTCCTCCGGCCGGATGTCCCCCACCGGCCGGGTCAGGAGCGCGAGGTACAGCGCCTCGCGCAGCTGCGTCACGTTGCGCGGCCACGAGTAGCGGCTGATCAGCCGGTTCGTCTCGGGCAGGAGCCGCACCCGGCGGCCGGGCGCGAGTTCCGAGAGCAGCCGGGCGACGACCAGGGGGAGGTCGTCGGTGCGAAAGCGCAGCGGCGGCAGCGTCACCGCCTGCTCGAAGAGGCCGAGCACCGCCTGGAAGGGCAGGTCCGCGCCGACGTTCGCATCGCTCAGCGTCGCGGCGACGAGGCGCCGCCCGCGGTCCACGGACGTGAGGAACGTGCGTAGCCGGTCGATCCCGTCGGCACCGACGCGGTCGATGCCGGCCAGGACGAGGAGGGTGGGGACGGCCTCCGCGTCGGCGAGCACCTCCTCGGCATCGCGCACGACCTGGTCGGCCGGGCCGGTCACGAGGCGTCCCGACGGGTGGGCACGGCCGAACAGCTCTGCGACGAGGGTGCGTTTGCCAGTTCCCGCCTCGCCCATGACGAGGATGCGGTCCTCGCGCTCGAGGCCCGCCGTGATCTGCGCGCACGCGCCTATCCACCCCGGCGACCGGCCGTCGGACACCGGGGCGGCCGGCGGACGGGCAAGGCCGCGGGCGCGCGGGGCCTGCTGATCGCGGGCGGTCGACGGTGCTGCCCGCCCGCGCTGCGTCGGGACGTCGGGCCGCTGCCCGGTGGGCTCGTCGTCGAGCAGCAGCACGATGCCGGCGACCTCGTCCCCGGCGACGATGCGGGTCGCGCGCAACCGCACCGTGCGACCGGAGTCGAGGGCGAAGGACTCCGAGACCCGGTCCCGCCGGCTCATGAGGAACAGCGCGTGCTGGTGGATCGCGAACTGCTCGGCGGGTGCGAACAGCTGCTGGGCGCGCCGGTTGACCATGAGCGAGTCGCCCACGGCCATGACGGCCTGCCGCGGGCGGGCATCGGCCTTGACGAACGTCTCGAACAGGGCCTGTGTGGCCCGCGTGCGGTCGTGCAGCAGGTTCTGGCCGATGTCGGCGGCGGCGCGCCGGACCAGCGTGTGCACCAGGGGGTCCCAGCTCTCGGCGAGCGAGCTGACGTCCAGGACCCCCTCGACCCGGCCGGTCACCGGGTCGAGGATCGGGGCACCGGTGCACGCGAACTTCACGAGGGCCTCGGTGAAGTGCTCAGCCCCCACGACGGCGACCGACGATCCGGTCTCGAACACGGTCCCGATCCCGTTGGTCCCGACACCGCGTTCGCCGAAGTCGAACCCGGCGGTGAAGTCCACCCGGTCGAGCAGCCGGCCGACGGACGTCGAGCAGTCCAGCCGGTGCACGATCCGCGCATGGGCGTCCGACAGCGCGATGGTGAGGGGGACGTCGACCATCTCGTCGGCCAGCCGTCCGATGACCGGGCGGGCGCACCGAACGAGCCGGGAGTCCAGGTCGACGTCCTCGTGGTGGGTGATCCGGTACTCGTCGGCGTCGACGCCGGCGTCCCTGCTGCGCCGCCAGGAGGCCGCGACCAGGTCCCGCACACCGGCTGCCCCGGCTCCGCCGTGCTCGAGGAACTCGGCCCGAGCGGCGGCCGCGACGCGCAACCGGTCCTGCTGGCCTGCCTCCATCGGCACCTCCGCGAGGTCGCTCGCCGGGCCCCGTTGCCGGATGCGTCCTGGTGATCACCGGCGGGGGCGTGCCGAGGACTGTCCCAAACTGGGACGGCCGGCCCAGGTGGGTCAGCCCTGACGATGAGCCCTGGAGTGATCCAGGACACAGCGAAGGGTAGGGCATCTGATGACAGTCGCAGCAGCGGCGACGGCCGAGGCCGACGGCGGATCGGCGACCCGCGAGCTCGACGCCCTGGTGATCGGCACCGGCGTGGCCGGTCTGTACCAGCTCCACCAGTTGCGCGAGCAGGGGCTGCGGGTGCGTGCCTACGACGCGGCGGCCGACGTCGGCGGGACGTGGTTCTGGAACCGCTATCCCGGGGCCCGGTTCGACTCCGAGGCCTACATCTACCAGTACCTGTTCTCGGAGGAGCTGTACGAGGGCTGGAGCTGGAGCCAGCGGTTCCCCGACCAGCCCGAGATCGAGCGGTGGATGCACTACGTCGCCGATCGCCTCGACCTGCGCCGCGACATCCAGTTCTCCACCACCGTCACCGGCGCCCGGTTCGACGAGGACAGGGAGCGGTGGACGGTCATCACCGACCGCGGCGAGACGATCGACACGCAGTTCCTCGTCACCTGCGCAGGCATGCTGTCGGCACCGCTCACCGACGTATTCCCTGGGCAGGACACCTTCCGCGGCACCGTCGTCCACACCTCACGCTGGCCGGCCGACGGCGTCCATCTCGACGGCAAGCGGGTCGGCGTGGTGGGCATCGGGGCGACCGGCATCCAGGTGATCCAGACGATCGCCGACCGGGTCGGGCACCTGACGGTCTTCGCCCGCACCCCCCAGTACGTGCTGCCCATGAAGAACCCGCACTTCGGGCCGGAGGAGGTGGCCGCCTACAAGGCGCGCTTCCCCGAGCTGCGCGAGACCCTTCCCCGCACCTTCACCGGCTTCGAGTACGAGTGGCAGCACGCCTGGGCCGACCTCACCCCGGAGCAGCGGCGCGAGCACCTGGAGGACATCCACGCCAACGGCTCGCTGAAGCTCTGGCTGGCCTCGTTCGCGGAGATGTTCTTCGACGAGGACGTCAACGCGGAGGTCTCGGAGTTCGTGCGCGCGAAGATGCGCGAGCGGCTCCGGGACGACCCGCACCTGTGCGACGTGCTGATCCCCGCCGACTACGGGTTCGGCACCCACCGGGTGCCGCTGGAGACCGACTACCTCGAGGTCTACCACCGGCCGAACGTCGAGCTGGTCGGCCTCCGGGACAACGCCGTCTCGCACGTCGTCCCCGAGGGCCTCGTGCTGGCCGACGGCACGCTGTACGAGCTGGACGTCCTGATCCTCGCGACGGGCTTCGACGCCGGAACCGGTGCGCTCACCCGCATCGACATCCGCGGTCGCGGCGGCCGCTCCCTCACCGAGGACTGGGGCCGCGACATCCGCACCACGATGGGCCTGATGGTGCACGGTTACCCGAACCTGCTCACCACCGCCGTCCCGCTCGCACCCTCGGCCGCGCTGTGCAACATGACGACCTGCCTGCAGCAGCAGACCGAGTGGATCAGTGACCTGATCCGCCACCTGCGGGCCGAGGACAAGACCGTCATCGAGCCCATCAAGGAGACCGAGGACGCCTGGGTCGCCCACCACGACGAGACGGCCGGCGCCAACCTGATCTCCCGGACGTCGTCCTGGTACCTCGGCGCGAACGTCCCGGGCAAGCCCCGGCGCGTTCTGTCCTACACCGGCGGCTTGGGCACCTACCGGGAGAAGTGCGACGAGGTGGCCGCCGCCGGCTACCCGGGCTTCGAGATCCGCTGACCCCCTTCGGTGCGCCGGGATCTCCGCCGCACCGCCCCACCACCTCTGGGAGGACTGCGATGACGCAGACGACACAGACCACGAAGGCGTTCGCGGACGCGGCCGACGCGATCCTCGACCGTGCCGTCCGGGCGGAGGCCCCGGTGGCCGGCGTCGTCGCCATCGCCACCGACCGGGAGGGCAACGTCTACGAGGGGGCGGCCGGAGCCCGCCGCCTCGGCGGGGACGACGCCATGACGACCGACACCGTCTTCGCGCTGTTCTCGACCACCAAGGCCGTCACCGCGACGGCCGTGCTCCAACTGGTCGAGGAGGGCCGGGTGGACCTGGACGCCCCCGCCCGCACCTACACCCCCGGGATCGGCGACCTCAAGGTCCTCGACGGCTTCGACGCGGAAGGCTCGCCGCGGCTGCGCGACCCCAAGCGGGAGATCACGACCCGGCACCTGCTGACCCACACCGCCGGCTTCGGCTACGACTTCTTCAACGAGCACTACAACCGGCTGGCCACCGAGCACGGCCAGCCCAGCATCATCACCGCGACCCAGGCCTGCCTTCGGACCCCGCTGCTGTTCGACCCCGGGGAGCGGTGGGAGTACGGCAGCAACATCGACTGGGCCGGCCAGGTGGTGGAGGGCGTCACCGGTGAGCGCCTCGGCGACGTCTTCGCCGCGCGGATCTTCGAGCCCCTCGGCATCCGGGACACGTCCTTCGAGCTCGACGACCGGCTGCGGGCGCGGCGGGCGACGATGCACGAGCGGGGTGACGACGGGGCGCTGCGCCCGATGGACGACTTCGAGCTGCCGCAGCCGCCCGAGGCCCACATGGGTGGTCACGGGCTGTACGGCACGGTCGGGGACTACATGCGCTTCATCCGGATGTGGCTCAACGACGGCCGAAGCGAGAACGGCGTCGTGCTCCGGCCGGAGACGGTGGAGATGGCCGTGCAGAACCACCTCGGGGACCTCAAGGTGACGATGCTGCCGGGGGTGATCCCGTCGCTGTCCAACGACGCGGAGTTCTTCCCCGGGCTGTCCAAGTCGTGGTCGCTGCCGTTCATGGTCAACGACGAGCCGGCCCCGACCGGCCGGCCGGCCGGCGCCCTGGGGTGGGCCGGCCTGGCCAACCTCTTCTACTGGGTGGACCGGGCCAACGGGTACGGCGGTTTCTGGGCGACCCAGATCCTCCCGTTCGGTGACGCCACCTCGTTCGGCGGCCACCTGGAGTTCGAGACGGCCCTGTACGCCTCGCTCGCGCGCTGACCGCCGCCGGCGATCTCCGGCCTCGACCGCCGTGGTGGCCCCAGCGGGCCGCCCCGGCGGTCGCGGCGTGCCCGGGGAGGCGTCGGCCGCCCGCCGTGGCCCGGGCTGTTGACCAGGACATCTGTCGTAGGGCGACCGGCCGCGGGTGGCCGTGACGGAGCTGACATCGCGCCGATCCGGCGGGGGTGCCCGCTGCCTACTGTCGACGTACGTGCGGTCCCCCGTGGTCCCGCTGCCGGGACGAGCGCCCGGTGCTAGACCTGCCGATGTCACCGCCCCGCGCCGCACCCTGGAGTCCGCATCCGATGACCGAGAGTCCCCGCCCGGCGGAGCAGCTGTGGTGAGCCGGCACGTCATCGTCCGCAGGACCACGCTCACCACCACCTCGCCGTCGACCGACGGCATGTTCGGCGAGCTGTTCGCCACTCAGCTGGCTGCCCGCGGGGTACAGGGCCTGGTCATGGACGCCGGGGTGCGCGATGTGGCGGAGCTGACCGCGATGCGCTTCCCGGCCTGGTCACGCGCGGTGTCCGCCCAGGGCACCGTGCAGGCCAGCCCGGGCTCGGTCACCCCCACCCTCGAGCGGCTCGGCGTCACCTACGTCGACGAGACCCCCGACCCCACCTGAACCCGATCCACCCGAGACATCTCAAGGAGTCCCCGATGGCAGCCAACCCCATCGTCATGAACGGCTGGTACCTCGGCGCCTGGACCGAGGAGGTCGGCCGGACGCTCATGCAGCGCTGGATCTGCGGGCGGCCGGTCTGCTTCTACCGGCTGTCCGACGGCAGCGTGAACGCGATCGAGGACCGCTGCCCGCACCGCCGTTACCCGCTGTCGCTGGGCCGGCTCGAGGACGACGACGTCATCACCTGCAACTACCACGGCTACAAGATCGACGCCGGCGGCGCGTGCGTCGGGGTCGCCGAGCAGCCGGACCTGCCCAAGGGCGCGACGGTGCACCGCTTCCCGGTGGTCGAGCGCTACGGCATCGTGTGGATCTGGCCCGGGGACCCGGAGAAGGCCGACCCGGCCGACATCCCGGACGTGTCCTGGCTGACCGACGAGAACTGGACCCACGTGCACGGCTCGGTCGGGCTGAAGTCCCGCCAGGTGCTGCTGGTGGAGAACCTGCTCGACCTGACCCACGAGACGTTCCTGCACCCGACCTCGATCGGCAACGCCGCGGTCGCCGCCACCCCGATCGACGTGATCGGCGAGGGCAACCGGGTGTCCTTCATCCGGCACATGGTCGACATCGAGGCCCCGCCGTTCTACCGCTCCTCGATGGGCGTGACCACGAACATCGACCGCTGGCAGGACGGCGACTTCTACGCGCCGGGCATCTTCATCCTCAACATCCGGATCGCCCCGACCGGCACCGAGGAGCCCGAGGGCTTCCACATGAAGGTCATCTACGGCATGACGCCGGAGACCGAGACCACCACGCACGACTTCTTCGCCCTCGGTCGGGACTACAAGATCGACGACGCCGAGCTGTCGGAGTTCCAGCTCAAGCAGCAGCTGGCGGTCATGAAGGAGGACGTCGACGCGCTGGAGATCCAGGAGCTGATGGTCGCCACCGACCCGGGGATGGTCGAGTCCTCGATCCGCTCCGACGTCGCGGGCATCCGCGGCCGCCGGCTGCTGGAGAAGATGGCCAAGGCCGAGGCGGCCGCCCGCGGCGAGGCCCCGGCCCGGCCGGCGCGCCCCGCCCGCCCGGCGACCGCCGCCCCGACCCCGGAGCCGGCGGGCCAGGCATGACCACGTTCGTCCTGGTCCACGGGGCCTGGCACGGCGGCTGGTGCTGGGACCGGGTGGCCCCGCTGCTCCGCGGCGCCGGCCACGAGGTCCACGCCCCGACGCTGACCGGGCTGTCGGAGCGCAGTCACCTGCTCTCGCCGCTGGTGGGGCTGGACACCCACGTCGAGGACGTGGTCCGGCTGATCGACACCTTCGGCCTGCGCGACGTCGTCCTGGTCGGGCACAGCTACGCGGGGCAGATCGTCACCGCGGTCGCCGACCGGCGCCCCGACGCGATCGCCAAGCGGGTGTACCTCGACGCCTTCGTCGGCGACGACGGCGAGGCGGCGCGCGACCTGCTGCCCGAGCAGGTGGAGCACCACTGGGCGGAGTCCGCGGCCGAGCAGGGCTTCGGCTGGCTGGTGCCGGTGCGCAAGCTGTCGGTGCTGGGCGTGACCGAGCAGGCCGACGTCGACTGGCTGACGCCGAAGCTCACCCCGCACCCGTGGAAGACCTACCTCGACCGGCTCGACCTGACCGGCGCCGCCGACGCGGTGCCGGCCGCGTTCGTCGAGTGCGTGACCTGGATGCGGGTCTTCCAGGCCCAGGCCGAGCGGGCCCGCGCACGCGGCTGGCCGGTGCACGAGCTCGACACCGGTCACGAGGCGATGGTCACCGCCCCCAAGGCGCTCGCCGACGTCCTGCTCGACCTCGCCCGCTGACCGCCGTCCCCGACCCCCAGGAGACCACCGTGGAGTTCCTCGTCCGCTC
The DNA here is from genome assembly GCF_051383635.1 of Geodermatophilus sp. CPCC 205506. NCBI lineage: Bacteria > Bacillati > Actinomycetota > Actinomycetes > Geodermatophilales > Geodermatophilaceae > Geodermatophilus > Geodermatophilus sp. CPCC 205506. The sequence goes on from NZ_JALPKP010000030.1 coordinate 44,378, forward strand.
CGAGAACCGCCTGCCTCCGGAGACCCCCGCCGAGCGGCGGGAGGAGCTGCGGTCCGCCGAGCGGGCCCGTGCCATGGAGCTGCGGGAGGCGGGCATCCTCAAACGGCTGTGGCGGGTGCCCGGCCGCAACGCCACCATCGGGCTGTACGAGGCGGCCGACCCGGCCGCCCTGCACGACGCGCTGGTGTCCCTGCCCATGTCGCCGTGGCTCGACGTGCACGTCGAGGCGCTGGCCCAGCACCCCCAGGAGCGCTGATGACGACGTCCACCGGCCGGGAGCTGCGCATCACCTTCCGCCAGTACGACGGCGAGATGCACGGGACCTGCTGGTGCGGGCTCACCTGGTCCAGCCCGCACCCGCGGCTCATGTGGGAGTGGCTGGACGACCACGAGCACCAGGGCGGCGAGGAGAATGACGCCGCGGCACCGGGTGCCGGGAACGGGAGGTCCACCGATGAGCTCTGACACGCCGGCCGGGCGGTTCGACCTGCCGGGGACCCCGGTCTTCGACGGGCAGACCAGCCGGCGCGGGTTCCGCATGAACAAGCTGTTCATGAGCCTGCGCTCGGCGGAGAACCGGGAGCGGTTCCTCGCCGACGAGGGCGCCTACTGCGACGAGTTCCGGCTGACCGCCGAGCAGAAGCAGGCTGTGCTGGACCGCGACTGGCAGGCGATGATCGACCTCGGCGGCAGCATCTTCTACGTGTACAAGCTGGCCATGATGGACGGCCGGTCGATGCAGTACCTCGGTGGTGTGTTCAGCGGCATGACCGAAGACGAGTTCGTGGCGGCGATGCGTGCGGGAGGACGGCGGGATGGCTGAGGTGATCTGGGGCCTGGCGACGTCGCACGTCCCCTCGATCGGGGCGGCGATGGACCGGGGCAAGACCGAGGACCCGCTCTGGAAGCCGCTGTTCGACGGCTACGCGCCGGCCCGCGAGTGGCTGGCCGAGCACGAGCCGGACGTGGCCATCGTGATCTACAACGACCACGCCAACGGCATCGACCTCGACATCGTCCCGACCTTCGGCATCGGCACCGCCGAGCGGTACGACGTGGCCGACGAGGGCTTCGGCAAGCGCCCGGTGCCCGACGTCGTCGGCGATCCGGAGCTGTCGCTGCACCTGCTCGAGCAGCTGGTCGACGACGGCTTCGACCTCACCGTCTTCCAGGAGCTCGAGGTCGACCACGGGTTCACCGTCCCGCTGTCGGTGTGGACGCCGGACCCCGGGGACGCCTGGCCGTGCCCGGTGATCCCGCTGCTGGTCAACGTCATCCAGTACCCGCAGCCGACGGCGGCCCGCTGCTACGCGCTGGGCCAGGCCCTGGGGCGGGCCATCCGCAGCTACCCCAAGGACGTCAAGGTGGCGATCCTCGGCACCGGCGGCATGTCCCACCAGCTGGCCGGCGCGCGGGCGGGCTACATCAACCCCGACTTCGACCACATGTTCCTCGAGGCCATCGAGAAGGACCCGGCCAAGCTGACCGCGCTCTCCCGGCAGGACTACATCCGCGAGGCCGGCTCCGAGGGCATCGAGATGATCATGTGGCTGATCATGCGCGGTGCCATGAACGAGCAGGTGACGAAGGTGCACTCGCACTACTTCGTCCCCGCTTCCAACACCGCGGCCGCGATCGCGCTGTTCGACAACCGGGTGCCGCAGCCGGCCTGAGAGCGGACCGCCGGGCCGCACCGCCTCTGCTCAGCGGTGCGGCCCGGCGGTGTCTCAGCGGCCGGTCACCAGTCGACGCCGGCCCGCTCGGTGCCGGTGCGCTGCAGCGCGCCCCGGTCGACGCGGTAGGTGTTCATGACGGTCAGCCGCGGGGTGTACACGTGCACGCTGACCGCGGCCTCCGCGCCGCCGTTGAGCACCTGGTGCACGTGGTGCGGTCCGAAGTGCCGCACCCGGCCGGTGGTGAGCTCGGCGGCGTCCTCCCGGGCGCCGACGCGCTCGCGCAGGGTGCCGCGGACGACGGCGAAGGCGCCGGCGGAGCCGCCGTGGTCGTGCAGCCCGGTGCCCTGGCCGGGCAGCCAGGACAGCAGCCAGACCTGGGCGCGGGCCAGCTCGGGGTGCAGGGACGGGTCGAGGACGTCGGCGGCGAGCCCCTGGTCGAGCAGGGCGCTCCAGCGGCTCTCGGGCCGGTACTCGACCAGCGGGGACCAGGCGGCCTCCGCGGCGGCGAGGGCGGCGGCGAGTGCGGCGGCGCCGGTGCGGAGGGTGGTCGTGTCGTCCGGGCGGTACAGCACGGAGGACAGGGCAGGGGACAGCAGGGAACGGGTCACGGGGTCTTCCTCGGGGAGTTCGGGGTGGTCTGGAGGTCGGGGGCGCTCAGCAGCCGCGACAGAGCGCGCTCGCCGTCCGCACCAGGTCCACCGCCGTGCGGCGGGTGAGCCTCACCGGGCACCCACCGGTTCGCGGGCCAGCAGGGGGAGGACCTCCTCGCCGACCCGCCACGCCTCCTCGAGGTGCGGGTAGCCGGACAGGACGAACTCGTCGATGCCCAGCGCCGCGTACTCGGCCAGCCGCTCGGCCACCTGCTCGGAGCTGCCGACCAGCGCGGTGGCCGCCCCCTCGCGGACCAGGCCGATGCCCGCCCACAGGTTGGGGGCGACCTCCAGCGACCGGGCGCCGTCGCCGGCGGCCCCGCCGTGCAGCGACGTCATCCGCGCCTGGCCGACGGAGTCCATGCGGGCGAAGCGCTCCTGCGTGGCCGCGATCGCCGACGCTGGCATCCCGGCCAGCATCCGGTCGGCCTCGGCCCAGGCCTGCTCCGGCGTGTCCCGGGCGACGACGTGCAGCCGCATCCCGAACCGGACGGTGCGGCCGTGCGCGGCCGCCCGCTCCCGCACCCGGTCCAGCCGCGGCGCGACCATGGCCGGCGGCTCGCCCCAGGTGAGGTACCGGTCCACCCAGCGGGCGGTCACCTCCTCCGCGGCCGGGGAGGCGCCGCCCAGGTAGACCGGCGGGACGACGTCCGGCGGCCGGACCAGGCCGGCGTCGCGCGCGGCGAAGTGCTCACCGGCGACGTCGAACCGCTCCCCGGCCAGGCAGCGGCGCAGCACCTCGAGGAACTCGCCGGTGCGGGCGTACCGGGCGTCGTGGTCGAGGAAGTCGCCGTAGGCGCGCTGCTCCACCGGGTCCCCGCCGGTGACGACGTTGAGCCGCAGCCGGTTGCCCGACAGCCGCTGGAACGACGCGGCCTGCTGGGCGGCGAGGGTCGGGAGCACGAAGCCCGGCCGGAAGGCGACCAGGAAGTGCAGCCGGGAGGTCAGCGGCACCAGCGCGGAGCAGACCACCCACGCGTCCTCGCAGCCGGACCCGGTCGGGGTGAGCACCGCCGCGAACCCGGCCTGCTCGGCGGCCTGCGCCACCGCGGCCAGGTACTCCAGGGTGGGCCGCCGGCGCAGCGCCGCGGCGCTGTGCCCGCGGTCGGTCGTCGCCGGCCCGACGTCGCGGCCGTCGCCACGGCTGGGCAGGAACCAGGAGACCTCCACGTCAGCGCCGTCCGGCGGTGCGGGCCGCCGCCACCTGCGGTCCCGCGACGGCCAGCCAGTCGTCCAGCGGGCCGGGGGCGTCCCAGGTCTTGTCGAGCAGGTAGAGCCCGCGGGTGGGCGTGGTGGCGCCGAGCTCGACCAGGACCGGCTTGAGCAGCAGGTCCGGCGCCAGCGCGTGGGCGGGCCCCGCGCCGAGCATGAGCGGGACCGCCACCACGCCGGCGAGGTCGCCGGTGCCGACCTGGTCGAGGAACAGCTTGAGCAGGCCGGTGTAGGTCGCCTTGTAGGTGGGGCTGGCGACGACGGCGACCTCGGCGGCCCGCAGCGCGGCGACCGCCTCCTCGACCGCCGGGTCGCCCCAGCCGAGCAGGCCTGAGCCGAGGTCGACCACGTCGACGACGCGGTCCGGCGGGGCGCCGGTGAGCCGCTCGACGACGTGCTCGGCGGCGGCGCGGGTCCGGGAGTGCGGCTTGGGGTTGCCGACGACCGCGATCGTGCTCACGGGGCGGCCGCCGCGGCGGCGTCGCGCTTGGCGACCTCCTCGCGCACGATCGGCAGCACGTACCGGCCGACGTCGATGGCATCCCCGAGCAGGTCGTAGCCGCGCATCGAGATGATGTCCACGCCGAGGTCCACGTAGTCCAGCAGCGCCTGGGCGACCGTCTCGGGGGTGCCGACCAGCGCGTTGGAGTTGCCCGCGCCGCCGGTCGCCGTCGCCGTCGGCGTCCACAGCGCGCGGTCGAAGCGCTCGCCGCGCTCGGCGATCGCCAGCAGCCGCTGGGAGCCGGCGTTCTCCGGCTCGGTGAGCGGGTGCCGCCGGGTCAGCGGCTGCGCGCCGCCGCCGGTGCGGGCGGCGATCCTGTCGACGGTGCGGTGCGCCTTCTCCCAGGCCAGCTCCTCGGTCGGCGCGATGATGGGACGGAAGGCGACCTGGATGCGGGGCATCGTCGTCCGCCCGGCCGCGCGGGCCGCCGCGTGCACGCGCTCGATCTGCGCCGCGGTCTCGGCCAGCGGCTCGCCCCACAGCGCGTAGACGTCGGCCTCGGCCCCGCCCGCGGCGTAGGCGGCCTCCGACGAGCCGCCGAAGGAGACGTCGGGCCGCGGCTGCTGCACCGGGAAGGTGTCGCTCACGAAGTCGGCGAACCGGTAGTGCTCGCCGTCCCAGTCGAAGGGCTCGTGCGAGGTCCACGCCTTCTTGACGATCTGGATGTACTCGCGGGTGCGGCCGTAGCGCTGGTCCTTGGTCAGGTGGTCGCCCTCGCGGCGCTGCTCGGCGTCGGTGCCGCCGGTGATGAAGTGGACGGTCAGCCGGCCGTCGCCGATCCGGTCCAGCGTGGCGAAGGTCTTCGCGGCGAAGGTCGGGTAGCTGACGTTGGGCCGGTGGGCCAGCAGCACCTGCAGCCGCTCGGTGTGCGAGAGCAGGAACGCGGCGGCCGCCGACGGCTCGGGGGAGCCGGACCCGTAGGCGAACAGCACGCGGTCCCACCCCCAGTCCTCGTGCGCGCGGCCGAGCCGCAGCGTGAACTCCTTGTCGAAGCTCGGCCCCGAACGCGGGGTGGTCTCGGAACCGTCGTTGGTGGCGGCGATGCCCAGGAACTCGATCGGCACGGGTGGTCCTCAGGGGTGACGGGGGCCGCCCGGGACGGGCGGCCGGGGGAGGGGACGCGGGGCGGCGTCAGCGACAGCGCGCGGACCAGACCCGGCCCAGGTCCACGTGCACACGCCGGACCAGCCGCGGAGCGGCGGCGGTCGAGGTGGGGACGGCGGGCACGGACATATCTCTACCATCCCGATCGGGTTTGACGGGTAACCGGGTCGCATGTCACGCTGCCCGGCAGGTCAAGAGCGCCAGCGACAAGCCCCGGCTCGCTGGCCGGCAACCCTCCCTCCGCGATGGGGTGCCCCGGGTGACGACCCGGCGGGCGCCGACCGGCGTCCGCAAGCGCGGGCCCGCACGGGTCCCGAACCGAGGAGGCCCCGTGACCGGCGCTGTCCTGTCCCGTCCCGCCGCTCCGGCCGGCTGCCCGCTGCTGCCGGTCGTCGGCGCGGACACCGAGGTGCCGCTGGTGCCCGCCGGCCGCGCCCCGTACGCCGACCTGGACACCGCGGCCAGCACGCCCGCCCTGGTCGCCGTCGCCGACCGGGTGGCCGAGGCGTTGCCGCTCTACGCCAGCGTGCACCGCGGCGCCGGCTACCTCTCCCAGGTGTCGACCGCCCTCTACGAGTCGGCGCGGGACACCGTCGCCGGCTTCGTCGGCGCCCGCGTCGACGACGTCTGCGTGCTGACCCGGAACACGACCGACGCGCTCAACCTGCTGGCCGGGTGCGTGCCCGCCGGGGATCGGGTGCTCGTCCTCGACTGTGAGCACCACGCCGACCTGCTGCCGTGGCAGCGCCGGGCCGCCACGACCGTGCTGCCCACGCAGGCGACGGTGACGGCGACCCTGCGCGAGCTGGCCGCGGAGCTGGTGCGCGGCCGCTACGCCCTGGTCGCGGTCACCGGGGCGTCCAACGTGACCGGCGAGGCGCTGCCCCTGGCCGACGTCGTCGAGCTGGCGCACGCCGCCGGGGCCCGGGTCGCCGTCGACGGCGCGCAGCTGGTGCCGCACCGCCGGTTCTCCCTGGCCGCGACCGGCGCCGACTACGTCGCCTTCTCCGGCCACAAGCTCTACGCCCCCTTCGGCACCGGCGCGCTGGTCGGCCGGCGGGACTGGCTGGACGACGCGCCGGCGCACCTCGCCGGCGGCGGGGCGGTGCACGAGGTGACCGTCGAGGGGACGACGTGGGCCGCGGCCCCGCACCGGCACGAGGGCGGATCCCCCAACGTGCTGGGGGCGGTGGCGCTGGCCGCCGCCTGCGACGCGCTGGCGGCGCTGCCCGACGGCGCGCTCGAGACCCACGAGCTCGCGCTGCGGGACCGGCTGGAGGCGGGGCTCGACGCCCTGCCCGGCGTCCGCCGGCTGCGGATCTGGCCGGACTCGACCGCGCCCACCGGCGTCGTCTCGTTCACCGTCGACGGGGCCGACCCGGGCCTGGTCGCCGCCGTCCTGTCCGCCGAGCACGGCGTCGGCGTGCGGGACGGCCGGTTCTGTGCGCACCCGCTGCTGGCCCGGCTCGGCGTGCCGCAGGGGGCGCTGCGGGCCAGCGTGGGGCTGGCCACCACCGCGGCCGACGTGGACCGGCTCCTCGAGGGCCTGGCCGCCTTCCTCGACCGCGGGCCGGCGGTCGACTACGCCGTCCGGTCGGGGCGGTGGGCGCCGGCCGACGACCCCCGCCCCCTGGCCGGCCTGGCCGGCGCGGACGCGGGGGCCGTCACCCGGGGAGCCGGCTGCGGCTCCCCCGGGAAGTGACCGTGTCAGCCCGGCAGCAGGACGGTGCGCAGCTCGTGCGCGCCGTCGGCGCGGGTGGCCTCGTAGAACCAGCGGGTGCCGCCGCCGGGCAGGGCCACCGCGTCGGCGTAGCGCAGCCCGCCGGGTGGGTGCGGGCTCTGCAGCAGCGGGCCGTCGGGAGCCGCGCGGAACCGGCCGTCGCCGTTCGCGACGGCCAGGCCGGTGCGCTCCTCCCAGTTCTCCGCCGCGGTGGCCCGGCCGTCGTAGAGGGCCCAGGTCCGGTCGCCGTCCAGGACGACGGCGGCGAACCGCACGCCGCGGGCGTCCCAGCTCCCCGGCGTGCCGGCCAGCGCGGTCCCGCGCCAGGTCCACTCGACGCCGTCCGGGCTGGTGGCGTGCTCGGTGGTCATGCGGTCGGTGGCGTGCGGGTCGTCGAGCGGGTGGACCGAGGCCCACAGGTGCCACTGCCGGCCGTCGAACCGGACCACCGGGTCCTTGACCGCCTCGCCGTCGCTGCCGGGCAGGACGGTGCGGGGGGTGGCCGCGGCGAGGTCCTCGACGCGGCCGGCCTCGAGCAGGTCCACCCGCCAGTGGCTGGTGCCCGGCGTCGCGCAGCTGACGTACAGCCGCCAGCGGCCCTCGGGCGTGTGCACCAGCGCCGGACGCTCCAGGGAGTCGGCGCCGAAGTCGTCCTTCCGGACCCGCGCGACCTCGGTGAAGTGGCGGCCGTCGTCGGACCGCGACACGGTGTTGGCGAAGCCGCGGCCCTCACCGACCGGGCGGCGCAGCCGGGCGGCCAGCCACCACGTGCCGTCGACCAGCTGGGCCGAGGGCCCGCCGGTCCACGAGCCGGGGCGGGGGTCGTCCGGTGCGAGCACGATCTCGGCGTCGGACCAGAACGACGACGCGTCCGGGAGACGGATGGCGGACGTCGGGGCGGGGGAGGACGGCACGCTGCGGCTCCGGGATCTCGGGCGGACGGCCCGCCCAGTGTGCATGCACCCGGCGACGACACAGGAGGAAGGCCCTGATGAGTGACCCCAGCGGGCGAGGTCCGCAGTTCGTGATCGCGGGCGCGCCCAAGGCCGGGACGACCGCGCTGCACGCGGCCCTGGCCACGCACCCGGGGCTGTACCTGTCGCCGGTGAAGGAGCCCAAGTACTACCTGACCGACGGCCGGCCGCCGCCGCGCAGCGGGCAGCGGGGGCCCGGCGACGCGCACAGCGCCCAGGAGTGGATCTGGCGGCGCGAGGAGTACCTGGCGCTGTTCGATGCCGCCCCGGAGGACGCCGTCCGCGGGGAGAGCACGCCGTTCTACCTCTACGACCGCGCCGCCCAGGCCCGGCTGGCCGCCGACGTCCCGGACGTGAAGGTGGTCGTCGTCGTCCGTGACCCGGTCGACCGGGCCTGGTCCAACTGGGTGCACCTGCGGGCCGACGGGCTGGAGCCCGAGGCGGACTTCCGCACCGCCGTCCGGCTCGAGGAGCGGCGGATCGCCGAGGGCTGGGCGCCGTTCTGGCACTACCGGGGGCTGGGGCGCTACGGCGAGCAGCTGCGGGACCTGTACAAGAGCGTGCCCCGGGAGAACGTGTGCCTGCTCCGCTACCGGCAGGTGGTCGACACCCCGCGCGAGGCGCTGGACCGGGTCAGCACGTTCCTGGGCGTCGAGCCGGGCGTCGCGCACGTCGTGCCGCCGGAGAACGTCAAGCCGCACGTCGCCGACACCGCCCCGTACCGCGTCCTGGCCCGGCTGACCCGCGCCGGCGCCGCGCTGGGCGCCTACGCCCCGCCGCAGGTGTGGCGCCAGGCCAGCCGGCCGCTGCTCGCCGCCCTGCACGCCGGGCGGTCGCCGCGGCCGCCGATGCCGGTCGAGGTGCGCCGCGAGGTCCTCGGCCCGCTGCTGCCGGACATCGCCCTGCTGGAGGAGCTCACCGGCGAGTCCTTCGCCGACTGGAAGGGCGACACCGGCCGCGGCGACTTCCGCTCCCGCTCGGCCGGCACCGCCGGCCGCTGACCCACCCACCCCGTCCCGAGGAGGACCTGCCGTGTCCATCACCGACGAGCTGCTCGAGGCCAACGCCCGCTACGCCGAGGCCTTCCGCGGCCCGCTGCCGCTCCCGCCGTCGCGGCAGGTCGCCGTGGTGGCCTGCATGGACGCCCGCCTGGACGTCTACCGCGCGCTGGGCCTGTCCGAGGGCGAGGCGCACGTCATCCGCAACGCCGGCGGCGTGGTCACCGACGACGAGATCCGGTCACTGGCCATCAGCCAGCGGCTGCTCGGCACCCGGGAGATCGTGCTGGTCCACCACACCGACTGCGGGATGCTCACCTTCTCCGACGAGGACTTCCGCACCGCGATCGAGCAGGACTGCGGCATCCGCCCGGACTGGCACTCCGAGGCGTTCCCCGAGCTGGAGGACGACGTCCGCGCGCAGCGGCAGCGCATCCTCGACAGCCCCTTCATCCCGGTCAAGGACAGCGTCCGCGGGTTCGTCTTCGACGTGGCCACCGGGAGGCTCAGCGAGGTCGTCTGACCCGCGCCGGGCGGACGGTCAGCTCCGGACGGCGTGCCCGGCGAGGGCGAACGCCTCGGCGCCGGCCGGGGTGCCCAGGGCCAGGTCGGCGAGCACCCGCCCCGTCGCCGGCGCCGACTTGAAGCCGTGCCCGCTGAACCCCGCGGCCACCACCACCGGGCCGACGCGGTCGAGCACGAACTCGCCGGTCGGCGTGCTCGTGTAGGTGCACGACACCGGCTCCGGCGCGTCGGCGTCCAGGCCCGGCAGCCAGCGCCGCACGTACTCCCACAGGCGGGCCAGCTGCCCCGGCTCGGCCGCGAGGGTCCGCGCGTCGGGGTGGCACTCGGGGCCGGTCCCGTGGAACCCGACCTTGACGCCCTCCCCGGGGCTGGCCAGCCCGTACACGCCGCTCGGCCAGCCCTCGGCCGGGTCCGGGTCGGCGGTGAACGCCGGCCACTCCAGGCCGGGGTCGAGCGGCCGGAAGTGCGCCGGCTGCTCCTGGGTGACCCGGAGCGGGGGCAGCCGGACGAGGTCGCCGAGGACGTCGGCGGCCCACGCGCCGGCGGCCACCACGACCGCGCGGGCGGAGACCGCCGCACCGGCGGCGCAGCGCACGACCACGCCGTCCCCGTCCGGCTCGACCGCGGTGACCCGCCGGTGGTGGCGGACGGCGGCCCCGTGCGCCGCCGCGGCGGCCTGGAGCGCGGCGACCGCGGCGTCGGCGTCCACCCGGCCGGCCGTGTGCGGCTCGAGCAGCACCGGCCCCGGGAACCGCATGCCCGCGAAGCGTTCCCCGGCCTCGGCCGGCGCGAGCCACTCGTGGGCGACGCCGGCGCGGTCCATCGCGCGGGCCGTCTCGCGCAGCCGGTCCGCGCCGGGGCCGGGCGCGGCGGTCGCCACGCCGGGCCCCGGGTGCAGCACGGTCGCCCCCGTCTCGGTCTCCAGCTCCGCCCACAGCCGTCGTGCCTCGGCGACGAGCGCCTGGTGGTGCGGCTGCGGATAGGTGCTGCGGTAGATCCGGGACCGGCCGTGCGAGGCGCCGAGGACGTGGCCGGGGCCGAACTGCTCGAGCAGCACGACCCCGACCCCGCGCCGTGCGAGCGCCCAGGCGGTGGCCGAGCCGATCACGCCGCCGCCCACCACGACCACGTCGGTGAGCCGGGGCGTGCCCGGCCCGGCCGCCGTCAGGACCCCACCGCCGGGTTGACCACCGGCTCGTCGACCGCCTCGTCGGACAGGCCCCACCGGTCCAGTGTCTCGCCGTAGGTGCCGTCCTCGAAGACGTGCTGCAGCGCCGCCTGGACGGCGTCGACGAGGCCGTTGCCCTTGAGCGTCGTCGCGGCGACGTAGGTGGTGTTGGGCCAGCCGGCGTTGACCGTGCCGACGATCTCGACGTCCCCGACCGACTGCTGGTAGACCGCGGTGGGGTTCGGGCCGATGTAGGTGTCGATCCGGCCCGACTGCAGCGCCAGCAGGGTGTCCGCCGAGTTCGCGAAGTACTCCAGCTGCGCCGGCTCCAGCCCGGCCGCCTCGTTCTGCGCGTTCCAGTCCAGCAGGATCCGCTCCTGGTTGGTCCCGGAGCCGACCGCGATCGTGAGGCCGGCGACGTCGGCCGCCTCCTCGATCGACAGCCCGCTGTCGGGCCGGGCGCTGAAGGCCATGACGCCCTCGCGGTAGGTGGCGAAGTCGAACAGCTGCAGCCGCTCGGTGTTGACGCCGACGTTGCTGAACACCGCCTCCAGGTCGCCGCTCTGGACACCGAGCGGCCACTGCTCCCAGGCGACGTTGACCACCTCGAGCTCCAGGCCCAGGGCCTCGGCGACCAACGAGGCGATGTCCACCTCGCTGCCCACGACGGTGGCGTTGTCGTCGGCCAGGAAGCCCAGCGGCGGCTCGCCGGCCCCGGCCACGCCGATGGTGAGCGTCCCGTCCTCGGCGATGTCGGCCGGGACGAGCGCGGCGGCGTCGGGGTCCTCGTCGGTGTGCACCCGGCCGGCCTGCTCCGGGCTGGTGTCCACCTCCAGGACCGTGGTGGTCCCCTCCGCGGCGGCGGCCTCGGTCCGGGCCTCGGACTCGATCCCCGCCGAGCTGGTGCAGGCCGACAGGAACACGACGGTGGACAGCACCAGGGCGGTGCGGACGGGGAGGGCGGCGGCGGGCCGGCGCGCCCGCGTGCGGGTTCGGGTCATCGGGGTGCTCCTCGTCTGCGGTGCGTTCAGGCGCCCAGGCCGGGCGGGTTGGTCTCGGCGCGGTCGATCGCCTCGGCCTCCAGGCCCCAGCGCTCGAGCACCTGCTGGTACGTGCCGTCCTCGATGGCGTGGTTGATCGCCGCGGTGAACGCCTCGGCCAGGCCGTTGCCCTTGGCGGTGGCGACGGCGATGTTGGCGGTGTCCGGCCAGCCGCCGTTGACCGTCCCGGCGATCGCGAAGTCGTCGGGGGCCACGGCCGCGCTGTAGGCGGCGGTGGCGTTGGGGCCGAAGTAGGTGTCGATGCGGCCGGACTGCAGCGCCAGGACGGCGTCGTTGTAGGCCTCGTAGTAGTCGATGGTCACCGGCTCCAGGCCGGCGTCCCGGTTCTGCTGGTCCCAGGCGAGCAGGATCTGCTCCTGGTTGGTGCCCGACCCCACCGCCACGGTGAGCCCGGCGATGTCGGCGGCCTCGTCGAGCTCCAGGCCGCTGTCGGCGGCGACCAGCCAGCCGAGCTGGTCGACCCGGTAGGAGGAGAAGTCGAACAGCTGCTTGCGCTCCTCGGTCACCGTGACGTTGGAGATGGTGGCGTCGACCTCGCCGGACTGGGTGGCCAGCGGCCAGTTGGACCAGTCGTTGACGACCAGCTCCAGCTCCAGGTCGAGGGCGTCGGCGACCAGCGTGGCGATGTCGGTCTCGCTGCCGATCACCGTCTCGTTGTCGTCGGCGTAGAAGCCCAGCGGCACCGCGCCCTGGGTGATGGAGACCCGGAGCACGCCGTCGGGGAAGGCGCCGTCGGGCAGGAGGCCGATGGCCTCCTCGCTCGCCGTCGTGTGGATGCGGTCCTGGTCCGGGCCGGTGTCGACGGCGAGCGCGGTGCCCTCCTCGGTGCGGGCCTGCTCCTCGATCTCGGCGGTGCTGGTGCACGCCCCCAGCGCCAGCACGGACACGGCGGCCAGGAGGGGGACGAGGCGGGCTCGTCGGGTTCGGGCGGTCACGGTGTTCTCTCTCTTTCTCGGGGTCTCGGGGGTGCGCGGGGCGCGCGCCACCGACGGGCGGCGCGGGTGCGCCGTCCGGGGTGTGGGGGGTCCTTCTTCAGAGGACCTTGGCGAGGAAGGCGCGGGTCCGTTCGTGCTGCGGGGCGTCGAGCACCTGCTCGGGCGGGCCGGCCTCGACGATGCGGCCGGAGTCCATGAAGACCACCTGGTCGGCGGCCTCCCGGGCGAAGCCGATCTCGTGGGTGACGACGACCATCGTGGTGCCGTCGCGGGCGAGGTCCTGCATCACCCGGAGCACCTCGCCGACCAGCTCCGGGTCGAGTGCGGACGTGGGCTCGTCGAAGAGCAGGACCGCCGGGCGCATGGCCAGGGCCCGCGCGATCGCCACCCGTTGCTGCTGCCCGCCGGAGAGCTGGCGCGGGTAGACGTCGGCCTTGTCGGCCAGCCCGACCCGGGCCAGGAGCGTGCGCGCCTCGGCCTCGACGTCGCCGCGCCGGCGGCCCTGCGCCGACACCGGCGCCTCGACCACGTTCTCCAGCGCGGTCAGGTGCGGGAAGAGGTTGAAGGACTGGAAGACGAACCCGAACCGGGTCCGCTGGCGGAGCAGCTCCTTCTCCTTGAGCTCGTGCAGGGTGTCGCGCCGGCGGCGGTAGCCGACCAGCTCGCCGTCGAGGGCGACGAACCCGCGGTCGACCTTCTCCAGGTGGTTGATGCTGCGCAGCAGCGTCGACTTGCCCGACCCGGAGGGGCCGAGGACGACGGTCACCGTGCCCGGCTCGACGACCAGGTCGACGCCGTGCAGCACCTCCAGGGTGCCGAAGGACTTGTGCACCCCGTGCACCTCGACCCGACCGGGCCGGACCGCGGCGGTCACCGGGACACCCCCCGCGGGCCGGAGACGCGGGCCAGGCCGGCGGTGAGGTTGGCGCGCAGCCGTTGCAGCGGGGTCGGCGGGAGCGTGCGGACCGCGCCGCGGGCGTAATAGCGCTCGACGTAGTACTGGATGACGGTGACCACCGTGGTGAGCACGACGTACCAGACCGCGGCGACCACGAGCATCGGCAGCACCCGCTGGGTCCGGCCGTAGATCACGCTGACCGTGTAGAAGAGCTCGCCGAGGGCCAGCACGTAGACGATCGACGTCCCCTTGAACAGGCCGATCACCTCGTTGACCGCGGTCGGCACGATCGCCCGCATGGCCTGCGGCAGCACGATCCGGGTGGTCTGCCGCCGCCGCGGGATGCCCAGGGAGGCGGCCGCCTCGAGCTGGCCCTGGTCGACCGAGAGGATGCCGGCCCGCACGATCTCGGCGGAGTAGGCGGCCTGGTGGAGGCCCAGGCCGAGGATGGCGGCGCCGAACTTGTCGATCAGCGACAGCGTCTCGACGCTGGCGAAGGACGGCCCGAACGGGATGCCGAAGTCCAGGCTCTGGTACAGGTAGGCGAGGTTGTACCAGAGCAGCAGCTGCAGGATCAGCGGCACCGAGCGGAACACCCAGGTGTAGCCCCAGCTGACCGCCTGCAGCAGCGGGGAGCGGGACAGCCGCATGAGCGCCAGCACCGTGCCGAGGGCGAAGCCGAGGACGGCGGTGACCAGGGTGAGCTGGACCGTCGTCCACACCCCGCGGACGATCGACTCCTCGGTGAGGTAGGCGGCGACGACGTCCCACTCCCACCGCGGGTTGGTGACCAGCGAGTTGACCACCATCGCCAGCAGGACGGCGACGACGGCGGTGGACACCCAGCGGCCCGGGTGCCGGGCCGGCACCACCCGCAGCTGGTCGTAGGGGGTGCCGGTCGGCGGCGGCGCGGCGGTGTCCGCGGCCGGCCGGGGGACGACGGTGGTCATGCGAGCCCTCCCAGGGGCTTCTCGAAGGCGTAGCCGAGCCGGCCGGGTGGCAGCGCGCGCAGGGACGCCAGGTCGGTGGGGCGGGGGACGGCGGGGTCGAACAGCGGCGACCACCCGGCGGCCAGGTAGAGCGCCTTGGCCTCGGGCTGGCGCGGGCCGGTGGTCAGGTACATGCGGGTGTAGCCGCGGGCGGTGGCCCGGGACTCCAGCTCGGCGAGCACCTGGCGGGCCAGGCCGCGGCGCCGGTGCGCCGCGGCGGTCCACATCCGCTTGACCTCGGCGGTGCCTGGGTCGGCGTGCCGGCGGTAGGCGCCGCCGGCCACCGGGGCGCCGTCCTCCAGCAGCAGGAGCAGCTCGCCGTCCGGCGGGAGGAACTCCGCGGCCGGGTAGCGGGTGAGCTCGGCCGCCGCGCCGCCGTACAGGTCGCCGTAGCGGCTGTCGTACTCGTGCAGCAGCTCGGCGAACAGCGGCGCGGCGAGCGGGTCGTCGGGGTGCACGGCCACCACCGCCAGGCCCGGGGCGGCGGTCACGCGGTCACCTCCGTGTCCGGCCAGACCCGGCTGGGCAGCTCCTCGCGTAGCACCGGGGCGACCCGGTCGAGGAACAGCTCGAGGGTGGCCCGCTGCTCGGCGTCGGGGATGCCGAGCCCCTCCAGGCCGATCTGCAGGACCTCGACGCCGCCGAACTCCGCGTCCCAGCGGGCCAGCTTCTCCGCCACCTGCTGCGGGCTGCCGACCAGCAGCGGCCCGCGCTCCACGGCGTCCTCGACGTCGCTGAACTCCGGGTCGTTGTGCCGGGCGGCCGGCGTCTGCAGGAACGCCCGGTAGTAGGGGCGGATCGCCTCGACGGCGTCCTGGCTGCGCTCGCTGACGTACAGACCGCCGCACCCGACCCCCACGACCCCGCAGGCCGGGTCGTGGCCGTGCGCGGCCAGCCGGTCCCGGTAGTGCGCGACCAGGTCGGTGTACTTCTTCGTCGGGTGGAAGGCGTTGGCGCTGAACACCGGCTCGCCGAACCGCGCGGCCAGCTCGGTCGACTCGGTCGAGGACGCGCTGCCGTGCCACACCGGGATGGGCTGCTGCAGCGGCCGGGGCAGCGTCGTCGCCCCGGTGAGCGGCGGGCGGGAGGTGCCCGACCAGGTGACCTCCTCCTCCCGCCACAGCCGGCGCAGCAGCTCGTACTTCTCCCGGTTGAGCTGCCACTGGTCGGCCAGGTCGTAGCCGAACAGCCGGTTCTGGACGGGGTCGTTGCCCTTGCCGATGACGACGTCGACCCGCCCGCCGGAGAGGTGGTCGATCGTGGCGAAGTCCTCGGCCACCCGGACCGGGTCCAGCAGCGGCAGCACGGTGACCGTGCTGACCAGCCGGACCCGGGAGGTGACCGCGGCCAGGTGGGCGAGCAGCACGGTCGGGGACGAGGAGAGGAACGGTGCAGCGTGCCGCTCGCCGATCCCGACCGCGTCGAACCCGGCCTCCTCGGCCCAGACCGCCCAGCGGACGGCGTCGCGCAGCTTCTCGTGCGGTTGCTTGGTCCGGCCGGTGACCGGGTCGGGGGTGGTGAGCAGCAGGTTGGCGGCGAGCAGCTTCACCGGGCCACCTGCCCGCGGTCGGTGCCGACGCCGCCGCCGGAGCGGCGGGCCGGCCGGGCCGGGCCGAGGCCCAGGTGGTCGCGCAGCGTCGGGCCGGTGTAGTCGGCGCGGAAGGAGCCGCGCTCCTGCAGCAGCGGGACGACGCGGGCGGCGAACTCGTCGAGCCCGGCCGGGGTCAGGTGCGGCACGAGGATGTAGCCGTCGCAGGCGTCGGCCTGCACCGCGCCGTCGATCTCCGCGGCCACCGACTCCGGCGTCCCGACGAAGCCGCCGCGGTCACCGACCTGGATGACCAGCTCGCGGATCGACCAGCCGTTGGCCTCGGCCTGCTCGCGCCACTGGCGGGCGAGGGCGGCGGGGTCGCGGTGGTGGCGGACGCGGCCGCGGGTGATGGACACGTTGCCGGCGTCCGGGTCCTCGGCCGGCAGCGGCCCGTCCGGGTCGTGGGCGGTGAGGTCGCGGCCCCACACCTGCTCGAGGAAGGCGATCGCGGTCGGCCCGCTCACCTGCTGCTCGCGGATGTGCCGCGCCCGGTCGCGGGCCTCCTCCTCGGTGTCGCCGAGCACCACCGTCACCGCGGGCAGGATCTTCAGGTCGTCCCGCTGCCGCCCGTGCGCGGCCAGCCGGCCCTTGACGTCGGCGTAGAACGCCTGGCCGGCCTCGACGGTGGAGTGCGCGGTGAAGACGACGTCGGCGTCGCGGGCGGCGAACTCCCGGCCGTCGGCGGAGTCGCCGGCCTGGAACAGCACCGGGTGCCCCTGCGGTCCGCGCGGCGTCCCGAACGTCCCGCGGACGTCGAACTGCGGGCCGGTGTGCGCGAACGGCCGCACGCCGCCGGGCCGCAGGAAGGTCTCCCCGGCGGCCACCGCGTCGGCGTCCCAGGAGTCCCACAGCTGCCGGGTGACCTGCACGACCTCGGCCGCCCGCCGGTACCGGTCGGCGTGGTCGAGGAAGCCGCCGCGCCGGAAGTTGGCGCCGTGGAAGGCGTCGGAGCTGGTGACCAGGTTCCACGCCGCGCGACCGCCGGAGAGCAGGTCGAGCGTGGCCCACTGCCGGGCCAGCTCGTAGGGCTCGTTGAAGGTCGTGTTGATCGTCCCGACCAGCCCGAGCCGCTCGGTGACCGCCGCCAGCGCGGCGAGCACCGGGAGCGTGTCGGGCCGGCCGACGACGTCGAGCTCGTAGACCTGCCCCTTGTGCTCGCGCAGCCGCAGCCCCTCGGCGAGGAAGAAGAAGTCGAACCGCGCGTCCTCGGCGGTGCGGGCCAGGTGCTCGAAGGAGGCGAAGTCGACCTGGCTGCCCGACCGCGGATCGGCCCAGACGGTGGTGCTGTTGACGCCGGGGAAGTGGGCCCCGAGGTGGATCTGCTTGCGGCTCACCGGGCACCCCCGACGGCGGTGCGGCCGGCCGGGCGGGTCAGGCCGAGGGTGTCGCGGAGCGTGGGGCCGGGCGGCCCGGCCGGGCGCAGCCCGCGCTCCCGCAGCAGCGGGACGACGTCGTCCACCAGCGCCTCGAGGTCGGTCGGGAGGACGGCCGGGCGCACCACCACGCCGTCGACCGCGGTCGTCCAGACCGCGATCAGGTCGGCGAGGTCCTCGGCGTCGCCGACGTGCTCCACCGTGCCCGGGTCGGTCCGGGACAGCGCCTGCAGCCGGTTCCTCCGGTCGGCGGCGTCCGGGCCCAGCCAGGCGACGACGTCGGCGAGCACGGCGACCTGGCGCGGGTCGTGGCCGGCCTCGGCCACCCGGGCCCGCACCTCGGTCGCCTGGGCCGTGGCGGCCGCGACGCCGGCGGCGGAGATCCGCACGACGTCGGCCCGGTGCGCGGCGACGGCGAGCGCGGCGGGGGAGTCGGCCCGGACGACGACCGGCGGGCGGCCCTGCGGCGAGCGCGGCGTGATCGACGCGCCCGCGACCGAGAAGCGGGGACCGCGGAAGTCGACCGGGTGGATCCGGTCGCGGTCGACGAACCGGCCGGTGGCCACGTCGCGGATCTCGGCGTCGTCCTCCCAGCTGTCCTCGAGCCGGGCGACGACCTCGGCGACGTCGTCGGCCTCGGCCCACAGCTCGTCGTCGGGCTCGGCGCTCTTCCGGCCGAACAGCGCGGCCTCCTCGGGGGTGCGGCTCACCCCGATCTCCCAGCCGGCCCGCCCGCGGCTCACCCAGTCGAGGGTCTGCACCGCCTTGCCGACGTGGAACGGCTCGGTGTGCGTGGTGGTCACCGTCGGCACGAGACCGATGGACGTGGTCAGCGGGGCGAGCCGGGAGGCGGTCAGCAGGGCGTCGAGCCGGCCGCGGACCCCGCCGTCGGCGTCCTGCACCCCGAACGCGTCGGGGAACAGGGCCAGGTCGAGGCCGCCACGCTCGGCGGTGCGGACCAGGCCGGCCCACCGCGCGGGGTCGAACAGCCGGCCCGGCTCGGCGACCGGCAGCCGCCAGGCGGCGGGGTGGGCTCCGGCGTCGGTCAGCTCGACGCCGAGGAGGGGGGTGCGGGACATGCGGGTGCTCCCTGTCGGACGGGTGGTGGAGAGGACGCGGGCACGCCGCCGGCACTCCCGGGACAGGGGGAGCGGCGGGAGCGGGCGGTGCCGCGGAGGACCGGGCGGGCCGGTCAGGAGGGGGACGTCGTCAGCGACAGAGCGCGCTGTCGGTGCGCAGCAGGTCGACCGTCGGACGGCCGACCAGGTCGGCGGAGAGGTCGCGGACGCCCGGCGTCGACGCGGTGCTCACTGTCGGTGCTCCTCGATCTGGGCCCCGGAGGGCTGCGGACTTGCGGACGCGGATCGCGTCCGCCAGGTCGTCACCCGGGGCACCCCGTCGCAGCGGAGGGTTGCCGGCCAGCGAGCCGGGGCTTGGTGCTGGCACTCAGGACCTGAGCCGGACCCTAGACACGGACCGGCATTCCCGTCAAACCCGATCGATTTGGTAGACATTGTGTCGGCGCCACCCGGCGTCCGCATCGGGAGGAGGGGACGTGACGCGACCGGAGCTCGCCCAGCGGCGGCACGTCGACCTGCTCCGCACCTGCAGTGCCCTGTGTCCGGAGGACGCGACCACGCCCCGCCCTCCCTCCTCCGGCTCTGGAGTCCCCCCGCATGTCCCCGCTCGTCCCTGACCGGCCCACCCTCTGCGTCGTCGGCGCCGGCCCCACCGCGATCGGCGTCCTCGAACGGCTCGCCGCCTCCGCTCCGGAGCTGTCCGACGGCCGCCGGCTGCAGGTGCACCTGGTCGATCCGTTCCCGCCCGGTGGCGGCCGCGTCTGGCGGGCCGAGCAGCCCGACCTGCTCTGGGCCAACTCCCTGGTCGGCGACGTCACCGTGCTGCCCGACCCCTCCGTCGTCGTCGAGGGCCCGGTCGCCGAGGGCACCACGCTGTGGGAGTGGGTGCGCGACGTCGCCCGCGCCCGGCCGGCGGAGGACCCGGTCGGCCGGGAGGCCCGCCGGCTCGGGCCGGCGTCCTTCCCGTCCCGGCCGCTGGTCAGCGCCTACCTGCGGTGGGTGCTCGACACGGTGGTCGCCGCGGCCGCGCCGTGGCTGGACGTGCACCTGCACGCCACCCGGGTGGTCGACGTGCACAGCGGCCCCGGGGGCGCCCGCGTGCGGCTGGCCGACGGCGCCGAGCTCAGCGCCGACGCCGTCCTGCTCGTCCAGGGCCACCTCGACGCGCACCCCACGGCCGGCGAGCGGGCGACCGCGGCCGCCGCCGACCGGCGCGGACTCACCTACCTGCCCACCGGGTACACCGCGGACGTCGACCTCTCCGCGCTGGCCCCGGGGGAGGACGTGCTGGTGCGCGGCGCCGGTCTCGCGTTCGTCGACCTCGCCGTCCTGCTGACCAACGGGCGCGGCGGCCGGTTCGAGCGCGACGACGCCGGCCGGCTGCGCTACCAGCCGTCCGGCTCCGAGCCGGTGCTGTACGTGGGCTCCCGCCGCGGCGTGCCCTACCGGTCCAAGCTCGGCTACCCGTGGGCCGGGCCGCCGGTGCCGCTGCGGTTCTTCACCCCGGCCGCCGTCGACGCCGCGTTCGGGCCCGACCGGCTGCTGGACCTGCGCGCCGACCTGGCACCGCTGATCGAGCGGGAGCTGGGCTGGGCGCACTACACCGAGCTGTTCCGCGCCCACCCGGAGCGGACGGCGGTGCCGTGGGAGGAGTTCGCCGACGGCTACGCCGCGGCCGCCACGCGGCGCGCCGAGCGGGCGCTCGTCGCGCGGGCGGTGCCCGACGTCATCGACCGCTTCGACCTCGCGGCGCTGGACCGCCCGCTCGCGGGGCGCTGGTTCCCCGACCCGGGGACGCTGCAGGACGCCGTCCGCCGGCACGTCCGCGCCGACCTGGCCCGCGCGGCGGACCCGGCGCACAGCACGGACGCCGCTGTGTTCACCGCGCTGCTCCAGTGCCACGGCACGATCGCCGGGCTGGTGGCGGCCCGGCGGCTGACCCCGCGGTCGGAGTGCGAGGACCTGGCCGGCTGGTGGATGAACCTGTTCAGCTACCTGGCCAGCGGCCCGCCCGGACCGCGGCTGGAGGAGCTGCTCGCCCTGTCCGAGGCCGGGGTGCTGCACTTCCTCGGCGCCGACGTCGAGATCGAGCTCGACGAGGGCGCGGGCGTGTTCCGGGCCCGGTCGTCCAGCCGTCCCGGGGTGACCGAGACGCGGGCGCTGGTCGAGGCGCGCCTGCCGGCGCCGGACGTCGTCGCCACCCCCGATCCGGTCGTCACCGGGCTGCTGCGCCGCGGCGAGGCCCGGGAGCGGGCCTTCGCCGACCCGACGGCGCCGGGCGGCCGGCGCCGCACCGGGCGGCTGGACGTCGATCCGGAACTGCGGCTGGTGACCGCGGACGGCACGCCGCACCCCCGGGTCTCCGCCGTCGGCTACTGGACCGCCGGCGCCCAGGTCGCCGCCTTCGCCCGGCCGCGATCCAACGCGCCGTTCTTCCGGCAGAACGACGCGCTGGCCCGGGAGCTGTGGCGCCGGCTGACGGCCCCGGCGGAGCTGCCCGCCCTCGTCGTCGGGGCCGCCTGACCGACTCCCTCTGGACGCTCCGGTGCAACCCTGGTTGCATCATGGACGTGGCGGAGGGCGCGGGCGAGTGGGTGCTGCTGTCCTACCGGCTGCCCCGGGAGCCGTCGGGGCCGCGGACGACGCTGTGGCGCCGGCTGCGGCGGCTCGGGGTGGGCCAGCTGGCCGACGGGCTGGTCGCCCTGCCCGCCGACGCCCGCACCCGCGAGCAGCTGGAGTGGCTGGCCGACGACGTCCTCCAGGCCGGCGGCACGGCCGGGATCTGGGTGGCGCGGCCGGCCGCCGCGGCCCAGGAGCGCGAGCTGGCCGGGCGCATGGCCGCCGTCCGCGCCGAGGAGTACCGGGCCCTGGCCGAGGCGTGCCGGGCGGCCGTCGCGGACGGGCCGGCCGAGCGCGCCCGGGCGCTGCGCCGGCTGCGGACGGAGTTCCGGGCGATCGGCCGGCGGGACTTCTTCCCGCCGGCCGAGCGGGACGCGGCCGACCGGGCGCTGCGGGAGCTCGCCGCGGCCACGGCGACGGCGGTCGCGTCGTGAGGTGGGCCACCCGGGCCGGGGTGCACATCGACCGCGCCGCGTGCGCCTGGCTGATCCGCCGGTCCATCGACCCGGACGCCGAGTTCGTCTTCGTCTCCGACCCCGCCGACGTACCGGTCGACGCGACCCCCTTCGACATGCGGGGCGTCGCGCTCGGGCACGCCGGCGGGGACTGCTCCTTCGAGACGATCCTCCGCCGTTACGAGCTCACCGACCCGGTGCTCTGGCGGATCGCCGAGGCCGTCCACGAGGCCGACCTCGAGGACGAGCGCTTCGACGCGCCCGAGGCCGCCGGCCTCGACGTGCTGCTGCGCGGCCTGTCGATGACCGGTGACGACGAGCGCACCCTCGCCGTCACCGGTCCGCTGTTCGACGGGCTCTACGAGTACCACCGCCGCCGCATGCTCCTCGGCCGCGAGCCGGCCTGACCCCGAGGACACACATGGACTCCGACACCCCCGCGCGGCCGGCCCGGCCGATGGAGCAGACGGTCGTGCCCTTCCGCACGGCCGTGCGCGCCTGGTTCCTGATCTCGCTGCAGACCTTCGGCGGCCCGGCCGGCCAGATCGCGGTCATGCAGCGGACGCTGGTCGACGAGAAGCGGTGGATCGGCCAGCGCCGGTTCCTGCACGCCATGAACTACTGCATGCTGCTGCCCGGCCCGGAGGCCCAGCAGCTGGCCACCTACGTCGGCTGGCTGCTGCACGGCACCCGCGGCGGGCTGGTGGCCGGCGGCTTCTTCGTCCTCCCGGGCGTGGTGGCGCTGCTGGTGCTGTCCGCGGTCTACGTCGGGTTCGGCTCGACGACCGCCGTTCTCGCGCTGTTCGCGGGGCTGGCCCCCGCGGTCCTGGCGATCGTCGCGCAGGCCGTCGTCCGGGTGGCCCGGCGCGCGCTGAACAGCGCGGCGCTGGTCACGATCGCGGTGGTCGCCTTCCTCGCCCTGGCACTGTTCGGCGTCCCCTTCCCGGTCGTGGTGGCGGCGGCCGGCGTCGCGGGCTGGGCACTGGGGCGGTGGCGCCCGGCCGCGCTGCCGCAGAAGGGGAAGGCCGAGGCCGCCGACGACGGCCCGCCGCCGGTGATCTCCGACGACGTCCTGCACACCGTGCAGCCGTCGGCCCGGCGCACGCTCCGCGTGCTGCTGATCGGCCTGCTGGTGTGGGGCGTGCCGGTGGCGGCGGTCGCGCTGCTGACCGGTGCGGGCAGCGTGTTCACCCAGCAGGGGCTGTTCTTCTCCGGGGCCGCGGTGGTGACCTTCGGCGGCGCCTACGCGGTGCTCGCCTACGTCGCCCAGCAGGCGGTCGAGGTGTACGGGTGGCTCGGCCCCCGGGAGATGGTGCGCGGGCTGGCGCTGGCCGAGACCACGCCCGGGCCGCTGATCATGGTCGTGCAGTTCGTGGCCTTCCTCGGCGCCTACCGCAACCCCGGCGAGCTGGACCCGTGGGTCGCGGCGGTGCTCGCGTCGCTGCTGGTCACCTGGGTGACCTTCGCGCCCAGCTTCCTGTTCGTGCTGCTCGGGGCGCCCTACATGGAACGGCTGCGGGGGAACCGGTCGCTGTCGGCGGCGCTGACCGGGATCACCGCGGCGGTGGTCGGCGTCATCGCCAACCTCGGCGTCTACTTCGCCGTCCACACCCTGTTCTCCTCGACCCGGGCCGTCGACGCCGGGCCGCTGCACCTGGAGCTGCCCGACCTCGGCAGCCTCCGGCCGGTGCCGCTGGCGATCGCCGTCGTCGCCGCGGTGCTGCTGTTCCGGCTCCGCTGGCCGGTGCTGCGGACCCTCGCGGTGTGCGCGGCGCTGGGCCTGGCCGCCGGCCTGGCGGGGCTGCCGATCGCCTGATCGCCGGAGGCCTACCGTCGGGCGGGAATCCCGCTGCCGCCGTCCCGGTTCGGCGGCACAGCATGGCGCGACCGCGCCGCCCCGACCCACGGAGGACCTGCATGTCGATCGTCGTCACCGGAGCCACCGGCCAGCTCGGCCGCCTGGTCGTGGAGGAGCTGCTGGCCCGGGGGGTCGACCCCGCGGACGTCGTCGCCGGAGGGCGCTCGCTGGAGAAGATCGCCGACCTCGCCGAGCGCGGCGTGCGGACGGTGCGCCTCGACTACGACGACCCGGCCACCCTCGACGCCGCGCTCTCGGCCGGGGACACGCTGCTGCTGATCTCGGGCAGCCAGCCGGGCGTGCGGGTCGCCCAGCACCGGGCCGTGGTGGACGCCGCCGTGCGGGCCGGGGTGGGGCGCATCGCCTACACCAGCATCCTGCGGGCCGACGACACCCCGCTGGCGCTCGCGCCCGACCACCGGGCCACCGAGGCGGCGATCCGCGAGAGCGGCCTGCCGTACACCCTGCTGCGCAACGGCTGGTACACCGAGAACTACGCGCAGCCGCTGCGGCAGGCCCGCGAGACCGGGGTGATCGCGTCCTCGGTCGGCGACGGCCGGGTCGCCAGCGCCACCCGGCGGGACTACGCCGCCGCGGCCGCCGCCGCGCTGACCGGGGACGGTCACGAGAACGCCGTGTACGAGCTCTCCGGGGACAGCGCGTGGAGCTTCGACGAGCTGGCCGCCGCCTGCAGCGAGCTGCTCGGCCGCGAGGTGACCCACGTCCGCCGGACGCCGGAGGAGCAGCGGGCGGCGCTGCTGGCCGCCGGCCTCGACGAGGGCACCGCCGGCTTCGTCGTCGCGATGGAGGGCGCCATCCGCGCTGGGGCGCTGGGCTCCACCACCGGCGACCTGGCGAAGCTCGCGGGCCGGCCGACGACGCCGCTGGTGGAGGGCCTGCGCCCCGCCGCCTGAGGTCTGGAGGGGCAGAAACGGCCATTTCTGCCCCTCCGTGGCGGGTGGGGAGGCGGCCCTCCTCGAGGTCGGGTCTCGATCGCGTCCCGATGAGTTGCGGCGTCCCGGGCCGTCTGGAGAGGTGACACCCCCGCGAGAGGACGGCGACGATGAGCACACCGTTGGACGCCGAGTTCACCGCGCCGCTGCAGCGCAGCTCCGCGCCCGGCGGCTGGACCTACGTGCAGATGCCGGGCTCGGCCGAGTACTTCGGCACCCGCGGCCTGGTCAAGGTGCGCGGCACGATCGACGGGCACCCCTTCCGCAGCTCGTTCATGGCGCTGGGCGACGGCACCCACAAGCTGCCGGTGAAGGCCGACCTCCGGCGGGCGATCGGCAAGGAGGCAGGCGAGCCGGTGACCGTGCACCTGGAGGAACGGCTCGGGTGACGGCAGGGGGTCCCTGACCAGCGGGGTTGCGGCATGCTCGGGCCCGCCCCGAGTCCTCCCGTCGAAGGGACGCCCATGTCGATCCTGTCCGGGTTCGCCGCCGCGCTGGCCGAGGGCGCCGTCGAGGTCGTCGACCTCACCGCGCCGCTGTCGGCCGAGACGCCGGTGATCGCGCTGCCGGCCGAGTTCGCCCAGACCGCGCGGTTCGAGCTCGAGGAGCTCAGCCGCTACGACGACCGCGGACCGGCCTGGTACTGGAACAACTTCCGGACCGGCGAGCACACCGGCACGCACTTCGACGCGCCCAACCACTGGGTCACCGGCCGGGGCGGGGAGGACGTCGCCTCGGTGCCGGCCCGCCGGCTGGTCGGTCCCGCCGTGGTCCTCGACTTCTCCGCCGAGGCCGCCGCGGACCCCGACTTCCTGCTCGAGGTGGAGCACGTGCGCGCCTGGGAGGCCGAGCACGGGCCCCTGCCCGAGGGCGGCTGGCTGCTCTACCGGACCGGGTGGGACGCGCGCAGCTCCTCGCAGCAGGAGTTCCTCAACGCCGACGACACCGGCTCGCACACCCCGGGCATCTCGCCGGCCTGCGCCCGCTGGATCGCCGAGGAGGCCCCCGTCATCGGCGTGGGCGTGGAGACCGTCGGCACCGACGCCGGCGCGGCGCACTCCTTCGACCCGCCGTTCCCCTGCCACGCGGCGTTCATGGGCAGCGGCAAGTACGGGCTGACCCAGCTGCAGAACCTCGCCCAGCTGCCGCCGACCGGCGCGGTGCTGGTGGCCGCGCCGCTGCCGATCGTCTCGGGGTCGGGCTCCCCGGCGCGGGTGCTGGCCCTCGTCGAACGCGGATGAGCTCGCGGACCACCGTCGCCGAGGCGGTCGGGGCGGCGCTGGCCGGCTGCGGGGTGGACACCGTGTTCGGCGTCGTCGGCTCGGGCAACTTCGCCGTCACCAACGCCATGGTGGCCGCGGGCGCCCGGTTCGTCGCCGCCCGCCACGAGGGCGGCGCGGCGACGATGGCCGACGCGCACGCCCGGATGAGCGGGCGGCCGACGGCGGTGAGCGTGCACCAGGGCTGCGGGTTGACCAACGCCATGACCGGCATCACCGAGGCCGCCAAGAGCCGCACTCCGCTGGTCGTGCTGGCCGCCGAGGCGTCGTCGCCGACGTCGAACTTCGCCGTCGACCAGGCGGCGCTCGCCGCCGCGGTGGGCGCGGTGCCGATGCGGGTCACCTCGGCGGGGGACGCCCTCGACCAGGTGGCCGCCGCGGTCGGCACCGCCGTCCACCGGCGGCGGACCGTGCTGCTCAACCTGCCGCTGCACGTCCAGGTGGAGGACCTGCCGGTGCCCGCCGGCCCGCCCCCGGTGCCGCCCGGCCCCGAGCCGTCGGTGCGGGCCGAGCACGCCGAGCGGCTGGCGCACGCGCTGCGCCACGCCCGCCGGCCGGTGTTCGTGGCCGGCCGCGGCGCCCGCGGACCCGGCTGCCGCGCGGCGCTGGAGGCCCTGGCCGAGCGCTGCGGCGCGCTGCTGGCCACCTCGGCCGTGGCCAAGGGACTGTTCGTCGGCAGCCCGTGGTCGCTGGACGTCTCCGGCGGGTTCGCCTCGCCGCTGGCCGCGCAGCTCATCGGGGGCGCGGACCTCGTCGTCGGCTGGGGCTGCGCGCTCAACATGTGGACGATGCGGCACGGCCGGCTGATCGCCGCCGACGCCGTCGTCGTGCAGGTGGACGACGACCCCGCGGCGCTCGGCCTGCACCGCGAGCTCACCTTCGGGGTGGCCGGCGATGTCCGCGCGACCGCCGAGGCGGTGGCCGCCGTCCTCGGCGAGGTGGGGACGCCCGGCTACCGGACCCCCGCGGTGCGGACGGCGATCGCCGAGCGGGTGCGCTGGCGGGACGTGCCGTTCCAGCCGCTGGGCGGGCGCGACCGGATCGATCCGCGCACCCTCACGATCGCGCTGGACGACCTGCTGCCGGCCCAGCGGGTGGTCGCCGTCGACTCGGGCAACTTCATGGGCTACCCGAGCATGTTCCTCGACGTCCCCGACGAGTTCGGCTTCTGCTTCACCCAGGCCTTCCAGTCCGTCGGGCTCGGGCTGGCCACCGCGATCGGCGCGGCCCTGGCCCGGCCGGACCGGCTGCCGGTCGCCGCGCTCGGCGACGGCGGTGCGCTGATGGGCGCCGCGGAGCTGGAGACCGTCGTCCGGCTGGGCCTGCCGATGGTCGTCGTGGTCTACGACGACGCCGCCTACGGCGCGGAGGTGCACCACTTCGGGCCCGAGGGCCACCCGCTGGACACCGTCCGCTTCCCGGAGACCGACTTCGCCGCCATCGCCCGCGGGCACGGGTTCGAGGCGGTCACCGTGCGCGGCGTCGACGACCTCGCCGCGGTCGCCGGCTGGGTGGCCGGGCCGCGGGAGGCGCCACTGCTGGTCGACGCCAAGGTGGCCGCCGACGAGCCGTCGTGGTGGCTCGAGGAGGCGTTCCGCGGCCACTGACGGCACGGCCAGTGACCTGGAGGGGCAGAGATGGCCATTTCTGCCCCTCCAGGTCAGCCGGCGAGGCGGCGGGCGCTGTGGTAGCCGCCCATCGAGTCGACCGAGGCGACCTTCACCGGCTGGCCGTAGGTGGAGGCGTGCACCATCTGGCCGTTGCCGATGTAGATGCCGACGTGGCTGACCGGGCTGTAGAAGAACACCAGGTCGCCGGGCCGGAGGTCGGCGCGGGAGACCGGGGCGCCCATCGTCGACTGCATGCGGCTGGAGTGCGGCAGCCGCACGCCGGCGGCGGCGTAGGCGTACTGCACCAGACCGGAGCAGTCGAACGCGTCCGGCCCGGCGGCGGCCCAGACGTAGGGGTCGCCGCGCTGGGCCATCGCGGTGTCCACGGCCCGCTGCGCGGCGGCGCTGCCGGCGACGACCGGCGCGGCGGGGGCCGGGGCCGCGGCGGCCCGCGGC